>JAYSVA010000439.1:0-15047 GCA_043718785.1 Hyphomicrobiaceae bacterium | reverse complement strand
GCGCCGCCAGCGCCTTGCCATACACCTTGCTGTCAATCACAGCGCTGTTTTCGGACGAACAGCTGGTGGCGTTATCGAACGTCTTCGACCGCGTGATTTTGGCGGCGGCAGCGTCCAGGTCCGCACTCGCATCGATGATGCTGGCGACGTTACCCGCGCCCACGCCAAAAGCCGGGGTGCCGCTGCTGTAGGCCTGGCGGATGTTAGCCTGCGAGCCCGTCGCGACGATCAGATCGGCCTGCCGCATCAGCGCGTTGGTGGTGTCCTTGGTAATCGGCATCGGCAACATCTGCACCAGATCATGCGGCGCGCCGATCTTGTCGAATTCAGCGTGCACGTACTTGATCAGCAAGGCACACGTGCCCGCCCCCTTCGGCGACGGCGCGATGATGATGGCGTTGCGGCCCTTGACGGCGTTGATGATCTTGTTGGCGGGCGTCGCCCCGGGATTGGTCGATGGCGTGATTGCCGCCACCACACCGACGGGCCGGGCAATCTCGGTCAGCCCGAGCTCGGCATCCTCCGAGATCACGCCGACGCTTAGGGCCCCCTGCAGGTCGCGCAATAGACCGAGTGTCTTGCGGTGGTTCTTGGTGATCTTATCGGGCACGTTGCCGAGCTTGGTGTCGGCTACCGCCAGCTCGGCCAGCGCCCGGTTCCGGCCCGGCTCCAGGATCGCCCAGCCGACAGCTGCCACCAGCTGATCGGCTTGCGTCTGCGTGTAATCATTGACCGCTGCCTGCGCCGTCCGGGCGCGCTGCACCAACACCGCGACCAGCTGTTCGGCGGGCGTTTCGGTTAAACTCTTCGTCAGTGCCATACGTGAACTCTTAGTCTGATTTGATGTTGGCGCGGCTAATCACGTCGCGCCACTTGATAATTTCGTCACTGACAATCTTGCTGAGCTGCGCGGGCGTTGAGGCCACTCCCTCCGCCCCTTGCGCCAGCAGTTTGTCACGAACATCCGGTTGCTTCACAACGTTCGCGACCGCCTGCTGCCAGCGGTCTACAATCTCACGCGGCGTACCAGCAGGCGCGAATAGTGCATACCAGCTATCAACTTCGAAGTCGGCGATGCCTGATTCGACCACCGTTGGCACGTCGGGGAATACGGCGCTGCGCTTCAGCGTCGAGACTGCCAGCGCTTTGAGGCGGCCAGATTTGACGTGCTGAGCAACGGCCGGGATCGATACCCACAGCAGCGGAATTTGGCCGCCCATCACGTCGGTGACGGCCGGTCCACCGCCGCGATAGGGGATGTGCTGCATCTTGGTGCCCGCCTTCAAATCCAGCAGCGCACCCGCAATATGGCCGGGTGAGCCATTGCCGACGGAGCCATAGTTGTAGGTGCTCGGATTGGCCTTCGCCAGCGTGATCAGCTCCTTCAGGTCCTTGGCCGCGAAGGCTGGATTGGCCACCAGGATCTGCGGCAGCGAGGCCACCAGCGAGATCGGCGCAAAATCCTTCTCGGTGTCGAAACCGAGCTTCGGGAACAGCCCGGGATTGATGGTGTGCGATGACAGCGTGAACAGCAGCGTGTAGCCGTCGCCACCGGCTTTCGCGGCGATGTCCGAGCCGATGGAACCGCCCGCCCCACCGCGATTGTCGATGATGATGTTGGCGTTCATGGCCGCCGCCAGCGGCTCCTGAACGATGCGCGCGATCACATCCGTGCCACCGCCCGGCGGGTACGGCACGATGAAGCGCACGGGCTTGTTGGGATAGGCCTGGGCAAACGCGGAGCCTGGCCACATGCCGGTCAAGCCAATCGCGCCTGCGGCTCCTAGCTGCAGCATACGCCGCCGGTTCACGGCATAGTTTTTCGCGTCTGTCATTGTCGCCCCCACCTGAAACTCAACCTGCCAAATGCGGACGCCAAGTTGTCATAGTGGCAGCCGTTGTCAATCGCGTCGGTTACACCGGCTCCGTCCGCCCAGCGCCGCCGAACAGGCCTTGCGGGCGGGCTATCATCAGGCCGGTGAGGCACAGGAAGGCGGCGGCATCGCGATAGTTCGGGCCGAAGGTGGCTGACCAGGCGGTTTCGAATGCGGCCAGAATGATTCCGCCGACGAACACGCCGGGCACGGAGTTCAGGCCGCCGACAACCGCGATGAACAGCGTCTTCAGGCCAATGACGAAGCCACCGGAAAAACTGGCGACGCCGTAGCTGACGGCCATCAGCACACCCGCCACACCGGCACAAGCGCTGGCCAGCCCGAACGTGATCATCACCGTGCGGCTGACGTTGACGCCAGTTAGCTCAGCCATCTTCAGGTCTTCAGCACAGGCCCGCCAGATCCGCCCGAACGGGTGCCGCGCGATGAACAGCATCAGCGCCCCGCCGATACTGCAGGCGATCAGCACCACGGCGATCTGCACGCCCGTCACCATGATCGGGAACGTGGCGGGTCCGCCGAGCCGGACATCCCAGCCATCGAGCGGGATCAGCCATTTTTCGCGGCTGTCGTTGGCAAGCCGCATAGCCTCCTCCATTGCCAACGCCAGGCCAAGCGTGGCCGCCAGCATCGCCAGCGATGGCTCGCGCACCAGCGGTCGTACGGTCGTGCGCTCAATGATTAGGCCGGTCAGCACGGTATGGGCGATGGCCACCACTGCACCGAGTAGCAGCGGCAGCAACACGTGGCCGGGCCAGATCAGCATCAGCCACATGCTGACATTGACGATGGTGTACGACGCCCAGATCGACAGCGCCCCGAAGGCAAAATTGATCCGCCGCGTGATCGCATGCATCAGCACATACGACACCGCCAACAGCCCATAAAACGCCGCCACCTGCGTCGCATTCAGCACCTGCTGGATGGCATAGGCGGCGTTGGTGGACATGGCTCAGCGCCCATCCGGCGGCGGGGCATATTGCGCTCGGAGTGCCGCGAGGTAATCCGCGAGGCCTGAGGTCATCCGATACCAGTCGGCGTCCTCTGGCGTGATCCGAGACGAGATCAGTGCCTTATGGTGCCAATGTCCGATGCGCCGTGTGCTGGGGAACCAATCAGTGATCGCGATGTGCGGATGGGTCGTTCGCACCCGCGCGACCAGCGCCGCGGTCTCGTTCATCGGACACCAACCCATAAAAACGGGGCCGCTTTCTGCACACCCAGGAACAGCCATCACCACGATGTATCCGACTTCCTGCGGGTCAGGCTTTTCAGGCCGGAGAGCTGGCGATGTCCTGCGCATGCCCGCTAACTCACCGCGCTCAGGGGCAGGCTGATTAGGAGGTTCTGGGGCTGCATTTTCAGGCGATTCTTGGTGGTCATGGTCATGCCGAGGTAGATCGGACGGCCGCGCACACGGTCGAGCATGGGTGTGTTGGCGGCGAGTTGCAAGCGGAACAGGCCGACAATGCGCGACATCACGTCGGAGCCAACGCCGGAGCCCTCGTACAGCGCATTGAGCATCCGCGTCGCGTCGGGATCGAGGCCGATGTGCCAGCGCCAGTCCTGGTCGTCGAGCTTCTGGTGTGGCGCAATCCGGGCGTCAATGCCGAGCATGTGCTTGAGCCAACGCTCCATCACGCGCGAGAACGCATCGAGCGCGGGCTCGTCGATGCTGAAATCCAGCACCGTATCGAAGCGGTCGGAACGCGCCCAATAGGTCTGCTGGTTGTCGGCATCAAGCACATCGAGCGCCAGCTCGCGCGGGGCCAGATCGGGCTCAATCAGCAGTTGCGATTGGCCGACGTCGCCCGCCCGCGCCAGCATGGCGATGGTTTCCTCGTCCGATAACAGCACACGGCCATCCGCTTTGGCCACGGTTTGCTCGCGGAAAAACAGCTCGGCGGCGCGCACCAGCAGCGGATTGTCGGTGGCGGTCAGTTCCGGCGCTAGCATGTTGCGCACGATCAAGTGCACCAGCTGGTCCATAAACACAGGCGGCACCGCCATGTCGCTGGTCCGGATCAGCCTGAGATAGGCCCCCTCAATGGTGCCAGCCTCGACCAGCACATCGCGGAACACCAGCACCGCCTGATAGTTCTCGACCACGTCCGGGTCGGCGATGGCATCAAGCTCGGCGGTGGTGACGGCACGCAGCGGATCGGCTAGTAGCGCCTCATGCAGGGCGATTTCGTTGGCGCAGCTGCCCTCCAGCGGATGCACTTCCGGACGGCTCCAATAGGCGTGCAGATAGGCAGGCGTCACCGTCAGCCAGCCTTCAGCCGTGCGGCCCAGCAGGTGCTGACCCGCCGACTTCCAGACATCGGGCATGGCGGGCGGACTGGCGCGCTTGGTTGCGCGTTTCTTGGCGGTCACAGTTGTCCAAATCTTTGCGGATAAATTTCGTACGGTCATAGCAGATGTTTCGTGGATTTTCCGCTAGTCGTCCAGCCCTGGGCAGTATGACGCCCTTGTGGCATTGCAGGAACCAGCTACCATATAACCAACACGTGTTGGACTGGACGAGCAATGACCGCGATTTCGACGCTGACGACACCTAGGGCGCCTGAGCTGATCGACCCATTTGGGCGGCACGTCAGCTATTTGCGCGTTTCCGTGACGGATCGCTGCGACTTCCGCTGCGTCTATTGCATGTCGGAACACATGACGTTCCTGCCGAAAAAGGACCTGCTAACGCTGGAGGAGCTGGACCGGCTGTGCACCGCGTTCGTTGGCCGTGGCGTCAAGAAGCTGCGCATTACCGGCGGTGAGCCGCTGGTCCGCAAGAACATCATGTGGCTGTTCGAGGCGCTGTCGCGGCACCTGAAATCAGGGGCACTGGAGGAACTGACGCTGACCACCAATGGCAGCCAGTTGCCGAAAGTCGCGCAGCAACTCGCCGACTGCGGGGTGCGCCGCATCAACGTTTCGCTCGACACGCTGGACCCCGTGAAATTCAAGGCGATCACCCGCTGGGGTGAGTTCGATCAAGTGGTCGCAGGGCTCGATGCCGCCGATAAGGCCGGACTGAAGGTCAAGCTCAACGCAGTCGCCTTGAAGGGCGTCAATGAGCATGAAATCGACGATCTCGTGCGGTTCGCCCACGGGCGCGGCCACGACATCACGTTCATCGAGACGATGCCGCTCGGCGATATCGATGGCGACCGCACCGACCAGTATTTGCCGCTGTCCATTGTCCGCGCGCGGCTGATGGACCAGTTCACGCTGACCGACATCCCGTATCGCACTGGTGGTCCGGCGCGGTATGTCGAGGTCAAGGAAACCGGCGGGCGGCTGGGGTTCATCACGCCGATGACCCACAACTTCTGCGAGAGCTGCAACCGCGTCCGCCTGACCTGCACCGGCACGCTGTACATGTGCCTCGGCCAAGACGACGCCGCTGACCTGCGCACGCCGCTGCGGGCAAATGCCGATGACGCCACTCTGTTGCGCGCCATCGACGAGGCCATCGCCCGCAAACCGAAAGGCCACGATTTCGTCATTGACCGCCGCTCGAAAAAACCAGCGGTTGCCCGTCACATGAGCGTCACGGGGGGCTGATTGGTTAAAAGTTAACCCTACTCATTAACCCTCATTTGCTTGTTGCTTTGCAAAGTTATCCCCGGGGTCCGGCGAGGCCGCATGATGCCTGTTCGATAGAGCTGAGAACCGGAAAGTGTGGGCCAGATGACGACGACGCTAAAACAACTGGGAGGTGCATTATGGCAGGGGGCGAAATCCGCCCTGTTGCTGCGCCCCCGTGCAGAAGCCCTGGATATCGGGCTGGCGGCGACCATAGCCCTCTGCGTGCTAGGACTACTGGCATCAGCGGCCATGGACCTGTCCGCGCCCGGCGGCACTGGCGGTTTTGCGGTCAGCGGCTTGTCGCGTGAGATCGCGACGACCGCCATTCTTCTCGGGCTGCTGGTGGTGCTGCCGTTCCATTGGGCGGGTGCGTTGCCGCGCCGCCTGTTCGTCGGCTATGTCGGGCTATCGAGCATCATCCTGTTGGCATTCGTCGCGGTTCGCATGGCCGTCCATGGGTTGGGCGGCGCGCTCAATCCGGCCGTCCTATCTGGGCTTGAGATTGCCGCCACCACCGGCGCGTTGGCGTGGATGGTGGTGGCGGCCGTACGGCTGGGCTTCGGCCTCGCCTGGCGTCAGCGCCTGCTCAGTGGCTTGGGGCTAGCGGGAGCTGCTCTGGTGGCTGGGCTGGCGTTGCCGCACGCGGCCATGTTTCCCAGCGAGGAGGACGACACGCGCTCCGAGTTCTCGCTGGTGCAGTATGTTGCCAGCGCCCTGAAACCGCAGCATTCCGGACGCGCAGCGGGACCGCCCGCACCACCCCGCATCGACGTGGAAGCGGCGATGTACCGCCAGCCTGACCTGCTGGCATCGACCCTGCGCGCGCTGAAACCGCCGCGCGAGGACCGGGCTGAGCTGTACTACGTCGGCATGGCGCCGTTCGCCGAGCAGGACGTGTTCAAGCGCGAGAGTGCGGCGGTCAAAGCGCTGTTCGACAGCCGTTTCGGCACCGACGGCCGGTCGATTGCGCTGGTCAACCACCGCGACAGCGTCGAGACGTTGCCGCTGGCGAGCGTCACCAACCTCGATACGACGCTGGCGCACATCGGTCGCCTGATGCGACCCGAAAAAGATGTGCTGTTCCTGTTCCTGACCTCGCACGGCACCGAGGGGCTGATGTCCGTGGCGTTCTCGCGGTTTCCGCTGAACGACATCACGCCTGCGAAGTTGCGCGCATCACTCGATAAATCTGGCATCAAAAACCGGGTACTGGTGATCTCCGCCTGCCACTCCGGCAGCTTCATTCCGGCGCTGGCCAACGATGACACGCTGATCCTGACGGCGGCGCGGGCCGACCGGACCTCGTTTGGCTGCTCGAATGAGAACGAGTGGACGTATTTTGGCGACGCCTACTTCAACCATGCGTTGCGCCAGGAAACATCGTTCATTGAAGCGTTCGAAACAGCCAAAACGCTGATTGCGGGCTGGGAGGCGCGCGAGAAGATCACCGCATCCGAGCCGCAGATCTCAATTGGGTCAGCGATCCGGGCGCGTTTGTCGACGTTCGCGTTCGACGGTCAAATGCGCAGCGCGCCGGTCGATCCGCCGCAAACTGCGCCCAAAATCAACCAATAATGAGCCAGCACTGAGATTGGCTGCGAAGAAACGGCATTACAGAAAGAAAATGCACTGGCTGGCCTGAACCATCTAGCCAGCGCCACAGTCGCACAGTAGCATGCCCGCGACATGATGTTGCCGAGAAGAGCAACTGCATGACGACTGGAAGCGCAAAGTCGGCCTGTTCGGTCGGCACATTGGATCAAGGGAGGCTATGTGAGTATGACGACTGTGAAGACCGAGAAGCCGGTTAATCGGCGGAAATTCCTGAAGGCCGCAACCGCTGGCAGTGCTGCTGTTGCCGTCAGTGCTGTCGCCAGCCCGGCCATTGCGCAAGCCATGCCAGAAATCAACTGGCGTCAGACCACCAGCTGGCCGAAGTCGTTGGATACCCTTTACGGTGCGGCTGAGCACGTCGCCAAGCGCGTCCTCGAATTGACGGACGGCAAGTTCAAAATCCAGACGTTTGCTGGCGGCGAAATCGTGCCGGGCCTGCAGGTGCTGGACGCCGTACAGAACGGCACCGTCGAGTGCGGCCACACCGCGCTGTATTACTATTTCGGCAAGGACGACACCTTCGTGTTCGGCTCCGGCCTGCCATTCGGCATGAACAGCCGCATGCAGAACGCCTGGTTGCTGCACGGCGGCGGTCAGGACCTGCTGAACGAGTTCCTCAAGGGCTACAACACCACCATGTACCCGGCTGGCAACACGAACTGCCAAATGGGTGGCTGGTTCCGCAAAGCCATCGCCACGCCTGACGACATGAAAGGCCTGAAGTTCCGCCTCGGCGGCTTCGCAGGCAAAATCATGACCCGCGTCGGCGTCGTACCGCAGCAAATCGCTGGCGGCGACATCTATCCAGCACTCGAAAAAGGCACCATCGACGGCGCCGAGTGGGTTGGCCCGTACGATGACGAAAAGCTCGGCTTCGCCAAAGTTGCGAAGTTCTACCACTATCCAGGCTGGTGGGAGCCGAACTCCACCTCGTCGTTCATCGCCAATAACGACGCGCTGGCAAAACTGCCGAAGCTGTACAAGGAAATCTTGTCGACAGCGTGCCTCGAAGCCAACCAGTGGTGCATGACCAAGTATGACGCGGTTAACACACCGGCGCTGAAGCGCGTGGTTGGTGCCGGCGCTGTGCTGCAGCCGTTCTCACCGGAAGTCATGGATACCTGCTACAAGGCCGCGAACGATCTCTTCGGCGAAATCAACGCCAAGAACCCGGCCTTCAAGAAAATCTATGACAGCTACACCAACTTCCGCAATGACGGGTATCTGTGGCACCAAGTGGCTGACTACACCATGGACAGCTACATGATCCGCTATCGCAACGCGAAGTAAGGAAGATGCGAGGGCGCCGCCCTCGCGCTCCCGCCAGGGACTAGTCCCTGGACCCGCATATAAAAAAGGGGACCCGTTCGGGTCCCCTTTTTTACTTCTCCCGCCGGGTGCCTAGGCCCATTTTCTTGGCGAGGGCGGAGCGGGCTTCGGCGTAATTGGGGGCGACCATCGGGTAGTCGTGCGGCAGGCCCCACTTATCGCGGTACTCTTCCGGCGACAGGTTGTAGTGCGTGCGGATATGGCGCTTCAGCGATTTGAACTTCTTGCCGTCTTCCAGGCAGATCAGATACTCAGGCGTGATCGACTTCTTCAGCGAGATCGCCGGTTTCAGCTCCTCGCGCACCACCGGAGCCGGGGCATGCCCGCCGGTTGCCTGCGCTAGGGCGCTATGCACGGCCCCGATCATGCCCGGCAGATCGCTGGCGGCCACGGTATTGTTGCTGACATAGGCGCAGACAATATCTGCAGCCAAAGCAACGAGATGATCGGTCTTCGCGTGGTCGTCCATGACTGTTTCCTTAGGCAACGACGGGGCGGCAGGTCGGACCGCGCATTACTTCGTTGTACTTGCGATTTCGTTAAATTTGTTATGTTCAAGCCACACGCTCTAGTCAACACAACGACTTGTCATGACAGCGATGCACTGTGTGTTTGCTCAAAACCAGCAGTAGATGTCAACAATGATAACTTGGGAATTACACAATATATTGTGAACGCTGTTTATTTGATCTGCACGAAGCCCCCCCTGCGATTGCATGGTATTACTTGTGGGACGTAGCTCAAGGCGCAGGCTTTTTCGGCAGATCGGGGTTGGGCGTGGTGCCGGGGCCAATCGTCAGCGGTGCCGACGGCAGCACATCCTGGTCGAGATCGGAGGTGAACGTCCGCTCGAGCCGGCCGGTGATCTTGCCGCCTTCGATCAGTCGCACCTCAACCCGGTAGGGCTTACCCGCCTTGACGCCTTTCAATGGTGGCGTCTGCAGTGCGTACACCAACTTTGGCGCGCCCAGCGTCTCGCGGACAATCAGGTTCGGACCGCCCGCCGGATCCTCGAACTCCCCCTCCAGAACGGCATCAACGGCGAGCCGCCGCTGGGGCTTCAGGCTGACCCCATAGAACACCTCGGCGATGCGGTAGTTGAAGATGAACCCACCACCCGCCACGGCCAGTGGCGGCTTGTTGGCGTCCTCACAGGCCGCCAATGCAAGAGCCAACAATAGAATTAGCAGCTTTCGCATGGCAGTTTGTTCCACTTATCATTACGTGCGTTGCAAGCGATTATTGGCAAGTGGGTGCGCCCTCGTGCAGCTGCTCCTCGGCTTCGTGCCATCGTATACCGGCTTTAAACTCACGCTTTAACGGCCGCCGCATCCAGCACCAGCACGATACGCAGCCCGGGCGCGTTGTCCTCAAGCCGCATCGTGCCGCCATGCAGCCGGGCGACGGCGGCGACTAGGCTGAGGCCCAGACCGGTGCCGGGTTTGGTGCGGCTCTGATCGAGGCGGACGAACCGGCGCAGCGCGCGGTCGCGGTCCTCAGTGGGTATGCCGGGGCCACGGTCGGCAATGCTCAGTTCAATCGTGGCGCTGGTGACGGTCAGCGCCAGTGTGATTTCCGGCGTGATGCCGCGCTTGGCGGACTCGGCGGTGGGGACGCCATACTTCATGGCGTTGTCGATCAGATTGGCGAGTGCTTGGCCCAGCAGCTGACGGTTGGCGCGTACCATCACAGCGGGCGGCGGCATCAGATTAAAGGTGCCCCCGGCATCCTCGGCGACGGCCTCGTAGAGCTCGCCAACGTCGGTGACCAGCGCCCCCAGATCAAACTGTTCGAAGCTGTCGGCGATTGATCCGGCTTCCAGCCGCGCGATCAACAGCAGGGCGTTAAAGGTCTTGATCAGGTCGTCGGCATCTTCGATCACCCGCTCCAGTGCGGCCTTGTGGGTGACAGGAGCCGTCGGACCTGCCCCCTCGCGTAACGCCGCCTCGGCGCGGTTGCGCAGCCGGTTGAGCGGCGTCTTGAGGTCGTGGGCGATGTTGTCGGAGACTTCCTTCAGGCCGCCCATTAGCTGGTCGATGCGCTCCAGCATGCCGTTCAGCCGGTTGCTGAGGTGGTCGAACTCATCGCCACGGTCAGATAGCGGCACGCGGCGGCTGAAATCTCCGGCCATGATGGTGTCGGCGGTGTCGGTGATGGTGGCGATGCGGCGCAGCAGATGCCGCCCGGCGGCCAGTCCCGCGCCGATGCCAAGCAGGCTGAGGGTGCCGAACCCGAACAGGAAGTTCCAGCGCAGTTGATCAAGCACGGCGCGCTGTTCGTCGATGTTGCGGGCGACGAGCAGGCGACTACTGTCGCCAACCGGCAATACCAAGCCAACGCCATGCTGGCCTTGGCCGTAACGGAAGCTGCCACCAGGGGTGACATCGTCGAACTCCTTTGGCCACGGGATGTTGCCGACGACATACGCGTTCTGGCCATCAACAATCGCGTACAAGGCGGAGGGGCGTCCGCCAGCAGGGACTGCAATCCGTCCAGCGACCGCCTGCAACAGCGCATCGAGACCGCCGCTGCGGACCACCCGCTGCAACTCCGCGCGTTCGGCGGCGAGCACGTTGAGTGTCTGCGAGGAAATCAGCGCGTTGGTCTGCCAGAACAGCGCCGCGACGATGACGGCAGCCATCGTCACGAACACAGCGCTCAGCAGCGCCGCCGTCCGAAACGACGAGGTCAGCCAGACCGATGGCTTGGCGGCGTGCCTGTTCACTGACAGCGGGCCGGATGACGGCTGGCGGGGGTCAGTCCGCTGTAGCACGGATCACATACCCTGCCCCGCGCACGGTGTGCAGCAGGGTCGTCTCGAAGCCTTTGTCGATTTTTCCACGCAGCCGCGAAACGTGGACATCAATGACGTTGGTCTGCGGATCGAAGTGATAATCCCAGACGTGCTCCAGCAGCATCGTCCGGGTGACCACCTGCCCGGCATTACGCATCAGATACTCAAGTAACCGATATTCGCGGGGTTGCAGCACGATGGGCTCGCCACCGCGTGTGACCCGGTGGGCCAGCCGGTCGAGTACTAAATCGCCGACCGTGTACTTGGTGGTGGCTTCCTGCGGCTCGGACCGGCGCACCAGCGCTTCGACGCGGGCCAGCAGCTCGCTGAACGCAAATGGCTTGGTCAGGTAATCATCACCGCCAGCGCGGAGACCCTTAACCCGGTCATCCACTTCGCCGAGTGCCGACAGGATCAGCACCGGCGTTGTTACCGCCTCGGCCCGCAGCGTCTTGATGACCGTGAGGCCATCAAGTTTCGGCAGCATCCGGTCGACGATCAGCACGTCATAGCCGCCATCGCGCGCCAAGGCCAAACCGTCCTCGCCGTTGTTGGCGACGTCGGCGCCATGGCCGCTCTCCTTCAGCGCCTTGAGCAGGAACTGCGCAATCTCGGGCTCGTCTTCGATGATCAGGGCGCGCATGGGGACACCGGAAGAAGGGAGTGGGGAGATCGGCAGCGGGGAAAAAGAAAAGGGAGTCAGAGAACGTATCCCCTAACTCCCTACTCCCAATCTCCCCACTCCCGCGCTTTACTTCTTAATCTTGACCGGAATGACCCGTCGCTGTTCACCGGTCTTGATGCTGAGGAGCACGGCCGTACGACCGGCTTCCTTGGCTTTCTTGACGATGCCTTCAAGCTCTGCGGCAGTTGTCACGGTCTGGCTGTTGATTTCCAGAACCACGTCACCGCTGGCAATACCCTTCGTCGCGGCATCAGAATTCGCCTCAACTTCGGCAATCACCAGCCCATCTTTCGGTGCGCCCTTTACCGGAGTGGCCGAGAAACCAAGACCGAGTGAGCCCATTTCGGCGGCCTTCGGTTCTGGCGTTTCAACCTTCGCCACGGCCTGTTCAGCGCCTGGGAACTTGCCCAGTTTCACTTTGACGTTCTCTTCCTTGCCACCGCGCAGCACTTTGACGTCGACGGCAGTGTCCGGGCTGAACTCAGCCACCTTACGGGCGAGATCACGGCTATCGTTGATCGCCGTGCCGTTGACCGACAGGATGGTGTCCTGACTGCGCAGACCCGCTGCAGCTGCCGGACCCGCTGGCGTCACTTCGTTGATCAGCGCGCCTTTGGTGCCCTTCATGCCGAGGCTTTCAGCAGTGTCCTCATCGACGTTCTGGATCTTGACGCCAAGCCAACCGCGGCTGACCGAACCGCTCTTCTTGAGCTGCTCGATGACTTCGACGGCAGTTTTGGCTGGCACCGCGAAGGCGATACCGACGTTGCCGCCCGATGGGCTGTAGATCGCCGTGTTGACGCCGATGACTTCACCTTCGAGGTTGAAGGTCGGGCCACCGGAGTTGCCACGGTTCACGGCGGCATCGATCTGCAGGAAGTCATAGGGACCCGAGCCGATATCACGGCCCAGCGCCGAGACGATGCCAGCGGTCACGGTGCCACCGAGGCCGAACGGATTGCCGACGGCCAGCACCCAGTCACCGACGCGGTTCACTTTGCTCGCGAACTTGATCGCCGGGAACGTTTTGCCAGCGGGCGCTTCGATTTTCAGCAGCGCAAGGTCCGTGCGCTGGTCGGTGCCGATCAGCTTGGCTGGGAATTTGGTGTTCTCGTCAAACGACACGGTGATCTTGGTGCCGCCGTCGATGACGTGGTTGTTGGTGACGACATAGCCGTCTTCCGAGATCACAAAGCCGGAGCCCTGCGACTGCGCCTGACGCGGCTGCTGGCCACCGGGACCACCAGGGCCGCCTGGACCACCGAACTCTTTCGGCAGTTCATCAAAAAACTTCTTCAGCGGATGCTCATCCGGCAGGTTCGGCATCAGGTCGCCGCCACGGCCCGGCGCGCCCGGAGCACCGGGGGCACCGCGCTTGCCAGGAGGCGTGCCAGGAGCCGTGTTACGGGCGGTTTTCTGGCCACCGCTGGTCACCGAGATCGACACCACCGACGGTTTGACGCGTTCGACGATGTCAGCGAAGCTCATGGGCGCGCGGGCTAGCACGCCTGCTGCTGGATCCGGTGCCTTCTGTGCCTGCACGGTGGCCCCGGGCGCTAACGCCACCAATGCCAGCGCGCTGGCACCTGCCAGCAATCCAAGTGTGAATTTACGGGAGAGAGCGCGGGTCGACATGGGAACCTCAAGGTTTCGTAGCATTCGGAAATGGCGGGGACGATGTCGGCGAAAACGGCCTAATCGCCCGCATCTTTAACGATCTACCCAGTGTTGCCTTACGGGCGGCTTTCAGACGTGTTAAAACTTCGTAACAATTAGGTGCATTTTTGTTCCGCTGACGCTACGCTATAGAGAGTGAGCAGAGCTAGCCTAGTTTGTCGTAGTAGTGAGTTGGTCGTACCATGCGTCAACAACCCTTTATTCGGGTCAGAATTCAGGCATCAGCCGCCTTTGCGGCGCTGGCGGCCATCTGTCTTGCTGTGGCAGCATCGACCAGCGTGTCTGCAGCAATCTTCGGCAGCGACGACCGCATTGAAATACCGGTTCGGTTGGATACCGTCGGCCGCTCAGTCGGCATGTTGTTCAACAACGAAGCCCGCACCGTCTGTACCGCCTTTTGTGTCAGCGACAGCACCATCGCCACCGCCGCCCACTGCCTGTTCAAAACCGCTGGCGAAACCCCGCCCCGCGTTGCGGATTTCTGGTTTGGCCGCCTGAACGGCTCCGGCTCGCGTGAATTCGCCCGCATCGCCGGTGTCACCACCGCCTCAACGCCACAACACGTGATGGCCGGCAGCACCCAGCTCAGCGTCCGCCCGCCCATCGACGCGACGCGCGACTGGGCCCTGGTGCGCCTGTCGCGCCCCCTCTGCCGGGGCGTCGCGCTGCCGATCAAAGTGCTATCGCCAGATGAGTTGGTGCGCCAAGCTGAAGACAAGAAATTGTTCCAGGTCGCCTATCACCGCGACTTCACCAATTGGCGGCTGGCTTATTCGAAGCCCTGCGACGCCGCGCGTTCGTTCCCCGGAGCCGCCCGTTCCACCATCGCCAAGGATTTCACCGACGTTGAGCAACTTATCCTGCACAAGTGCGATACCGGCGGCGCGTCGTCGGGATCGCCGCTGTTGGTGGACACCGCCAGCGGACCGGTCGTCATCGGCATTAATGTCGGCACCTACGTGCAATCTCGGGTGATGATGCGCGATGGCGAGATCATGCACCGCTTCAAGTCTGAAACCGTCGCCAATACTGGCGTTAGCGCCGCCGCCTTCAAAGATCGCATCTCCGAATTCGAGCAGGCGCAGATCCTGTCCAACGGCCAGGGCATCCGCATGCTGCAGGACCAGTTGCAGGCGCTACAGCTTTATGATGGTGCAGTGGACGGCTCGTATGGCCCGCAACTTCGCACCGCCATCAGCAACTATGAGCAACTGTCAAAACTGCCGGTCACCGGCCTCGCCACCACATCACTGGTGCGCCGCCTCGACACCATCACCGGCAGCATTCCAGGGCGGCCAATGAAGACCACAGTGGTGCCTGCTGCCAGTGGGCGTACGTCGCTCACCAACCAGAACCGCAACGAGCCCAGCCGCGGCCAACAGTAAACGGTCGCGCCGCAACCGACAGCCCTTTCGCGTTTTTCGCTTCCCCGGAAACAGATCAGCGCTTGCGCTGTTCGCTCGAAACG
>JAYSVA010000438.1:0-6118 GCA_043718785.1 Hyphomicrobiaceae bacterium | reverse complement strand
GCGTGTCGTTGCTGAACTGAATATTCGCGCTGTCTACTCGACGATGAAGATCGAGCGTGCCCTTTGAAACGTCGATGCCTATGGTATCTTGCATGGTTCTTTTCTCAACCTCGTCTTGTCATGCGGGCCCGAAGCCCAGGTATCCGTTCAGGTCAAAAGAAAAGACGGGGGCGACCATACTCGGCGACGGCCCATAACGACCAAGAGGGGGACGGTCCGACCCCCGTCACCGCCCGTCAGAAACGGCGTGCCGGGCGGCGGCTCCACTATCACACGGAAGCCGCCCCTTTCATAAGACAAGAGGGGAGCGATACAGCATAGTCAAGCGAGCCTGAGGGAACTTGCCAAGCGTTATGGGGTTAACCAGAAGACGGTGGCCAAATGGCGCAAACGGGAGGGTGTCGCTGACCTGCCGACCGGCCCGAGAAAGCCGAAATCGACGGTGCTCACCCCCGAGGAGGAGGCGATCATCGTCGCCTTTCGCAGGCATACGCTGCTGCCGTTGGATGATTGCCTGTATTCATTGCAGGCAACGATCCCGCATCCGTTGCCCGGCAGGTGATTGCCTGCAATCGCCGAGAGGGTGAGCCGCTCGTCGCTGCACCGTTGTCTGCAACGCCACGACATCTCGCGCCTGCCTGAGGTCACGGGCGACGAACCTGCCAGGAAGAAGTTCAAAGCCTATCCCATCCGTTGCCCGGCAGGTGATGCTTTGCATCACCGAGAGGGGGCTATTTCCACATCCGTTGCCCGGCAATGGTTTGCCCGCAAACCATGAGAGGCGACATTGCCGAGGTCCAAACGGCAGAAGGCAAACTCTATCTCTTCGTTGGCATTGATCGGACGAGCAAATTCGCCTTTGTCCGGCTGGAGGCAAAGGCCAACCGGATCACCGCCTCGGCCTTCCTCGTGGCCCTGATCAAGGCGGTTCCTTACAAGATCCACACGGTCCTCACCGACAATGGGATCCAGTTCACCTTCCCGCCGCGTTACGCCAACGGCCCAACGGCGACATGGATGTCCCATATGTTCGATATGCGTTGCGAAGAAAACGGCATCGAGCACCGGCTGACCAAGATCAGGCATCCCTGGACCAATGGTCAGGTCGAACGCCCTCCTCTCGGCGTTTGCAGGCAAACGCCTGCCGGGCAACGGAACCGCACCATCAAGGATGCCACCGTAAAACGCTTCCACTACGATGACCACGCCCAGTTGCGCCGTCATCTCGCCGACTTCATGGACGCTTACAACTTCGGGCGACGATTGAAGACCCTCAAAGGCCTCACTCCTTACGAGTTCATATGCAAACAATGGACAATCGAACCCAAAAGGTTCACCCTAAACCCGATCCATCAAATGCCAGGACTGAACACCTAGGCGAGCTGATCCGGCAAAGCTATCCTCTCGGGCGCAACGGGATGCCAAACTGCGGCGGGATATTCAGCGTGTCTTCGATGCGAACTTTCGGGTTTATGGGGTGCGCAAGGTCTGGCGACAAATGCAGCGGGAGGGCATTGATGTGGCCCGCTGCACGGTAGGGAGGTTGATGCGAAGCATGGGATTACAGGGGGTTATCCGTGGCAAGCCGATCAAGACAACCATCCAGAACAAGGCTTTGCCTTGCCCGCTGGACCACGTGAACCGCCAGTTCACGCCCCTGCTCCCAACAGGCTGTGGCTGTCCGACTTTGCTTGCGTCGCCACTTGGGCTGGGTTTGTTTACCTAGCCTTTGTGATCGACACCTACGCCCGTCGCATCGTTGGCTGGCGGGCCAGCCGCACTGCACATGCGGGCTTCGTGCTGGATGCAATGGCGCAAGCCGTCCATGACCGCCGCCCCGCCAAAGCTGCCGGATTGGTCCATCACTCGGACAGGGGTTCGCAATATCTGTCGATCAAATACCCTGAGCGACTGGCAGAAGCGGGCATCGAACCCTCGGTCGGCAGCGTCGGCGACAGTTACGACAATGCGCTTGCCGAGACGATCAACGGCCTGTTCAAAGCAGAAGTCATCCACCGTCGCGGCCCTTGGCGCAGTTTCGAAGCCGTGGAATACGCAACCCTCGAATGGCCTTACGGCGATGCAAGCATCGCCTACCGGCTAACAGGTCGACTGGTTCAACAACCGCCGCCTGCGAGAGCCCATCGGCAACATCCCCCCCGCCGAAGCCGAAGCAAACTATTGCGAAGCTCTGGAAATACCCGCCATGGCCGCGTAACTAAGATCAATCAGCCTCCGGCAAACCCGGCGCGGTTCAATCAACTTCGAGGCAGCCATCGTCATCACAGCCATCCTCATCTGGTGGACTTGAATGAGTCTCAACACCTAGGCCGCGCGGTCTGGCAGCCGTGGCAGCAGGATCGTCAGCAGACCCAACAGCGGCAGGAACGAACACAGCCAGTAGACGTATTCGATGCCATTCTTGTCGGCCAGCGTTCCCAATAGTGCCGCGCCCAACCCGCCGGTGCCAAAGGCAAAGCCAAAGAACAGCCCGCCGATCAGCCCGACGCGGCCCGGCACCAGTTGCTGCGCGAAAACCATGATCGCCGGGAAGGCCGAAGCGAAGATCAGGCCGATCAGCACGCTCAACACGCCGGTCCAGAACAGGTCAGCATAGGGCAGCATCAGCGCGAACGGGATCACGCCAAGGATCGACAGCCAGATCACGAACCGCGCGCCATAGCGGTCGCCAATCGGGCCGCCAAGGAAAGTGCCGACGGCGGCGGCACCAAGGAACAGGAATAGCATCAGTTGCGCCTGCTGGGTGGTCATCGCAAACCGCTCAATGACGTAAAAGGTGAAATAGCTGGAGATGCTCGCCATATAGACGTTCTTCGTCGCCGTCAGCAGCACCAGAACCACCAGCGTCTGCGCCACTTTACTGCGGGCGAACGGCAGGACGCGCGACGGGGCAGCACGCCCCTTGGTCTGGCGATTGTGCGTGGCATACCAATGGCCGACGCGCGACAGGATCACGACGCCGATCATCGCCAATATCGACAGCCACGCGACGGTGTGCTGGCCATAGGGCAGCACGATGAACGCCGCCAGCAACGGCCCGATGGCCGAGCCAAAGTTGCCGCCAACCTGAAACAGCGATTGCGCCAGACCATGCCGCCCTCCGGATGCCAGCCTTGCCACCCTTGACGCCTCGGGGTGGAATACCGACGATCCGACGCCAATCAACGACGCGCCCACCAGCAGCACTGGGTAGCTTGCGGCATAGCCCAGCAGGATCAGCCCGAAAAACGTGCTCGTCATGCCAACTGGCAGCGAATAGGGCATCGGCCATCGGTCGGTCGCCATGCCAACCAAGGGCTGCAATAAAGACGCGGTGACTTGGAATGTCAGCGTCAAAAGGCCGATCTGCACAAAGGTCAGCGCGTAGTTATCCTTGAAGATCGGATACAACGACGACAGCAGCGACTGCATGATGTCGTTCAGCAAGTGACCGCAGCTTATCAGGATCAGGATCGACAAAGTGGTCTTGCCAAAGCGGCTTGCTATGACGGTTGAGGTGGCGGCTGAGGTGGCGGTCATCAAAAGCTCCGATATTAGGCGCTGCACGCAAGGCTTGAAGCTTGGCGTTGGCGAGGTCTGAACCGCCCGGACTTTACCGGAGGGTGATGTTTTCAACAACCAGGCGACCCTATCGAGTGTATTCATGTTTGCATAGAACGCCTCCTCTGCTTCTGCGGTTTTGAAAAGACCGATGACGCATTCCGCCAGTGCGTTGCCATAAGCGTCACCGACGGTTCCGTTTGAGAGATCAATCTCGGCATCGGCCAAACGCTCGGAGTACTTGATCGACAGGTATTGGCCGACGGCCAAGTTCTCGCATTGCCGGGCCGGGGAAAACGAATCCCGATGGCGCGTTCGACCGCGATGTAACCAGCTACCGAACCGGAAGCCGCACAGTTGGACCATCCCGCCTGAAGCCCGATGCGGTGCTTCAGAGGGGCCGAGCGAAGGCCGATCGGCGGTCGATGAACTACCACGACATTCCAGCGGGACAGTTTCTCAAACAATGCACATCAGCAGGGGCGCAGGCGATGCGGTTGTCCAAACTCGCCATCGACACCGGCTACGAGGCCCCGGCGGTTTACGCGTGGTCCCGCGCCGCCGGTTACGCGCAGGTGACGCCGATCAAGGGCGTGGAAAGCTTCAACCGGTCAACGCCGGTGTCGGGGCCGACCTTTGTCGACGCCACCATCGGCGGCAAGCGGTTGCGCCGGGGTGCCCGGCTCTGGACCATCGCGGTTTCGACCTTCAAGGCGGAAACCTACCGCTTCCTGCGGCTGGAAAGAACGTCGGACGAGGATCGCGCGGTTGGCGTCTGCGATGCCGCTGGAACTGCACCTTCCCAGCTGGGCAGATACCGAATGGCTGAAGCAGCTGGTGGCCGAACAGATGGCGACCGTGCGCAACAAGCGCATCTTCGCCACCAGGAATGGCAGAAGATGCGCGAGCGGAACGAGGCGTTGGACTGCCGGGTCTATGCCCGGGCTGCGGCGTGGATCCTCGGTGCGGATCGCTGGGACGAGGCCACTTGGCGGTCACTGGAAAGCCAGGCTGGCGTGGAAACCAAAGAACAAGTTGTGGCCGTGGCGGTGGAACAGACCGCTCCGACCGCCGGAGCCGTACTGACCCCGCGCCGCCGCCGCTCCGGTGCAGTGACCCCGACATATTTGAGGAAATGACGATGACTCTTACTGAAATGCAGGTGCCGCTCACGGCCCTGTTGGGCATGCGCTTCGGCGGGGCCCGGTGTTTGTCAAACAGGTTGTCCGCCGATGTCATGCGGCGTCTCTGATTTCGGAGGCGCTGGTGTCGCGCTCCGGGTTCAGCCAGACGGGTCCGGCGGGCAGCCAGTTGCGGGTTTTTCCTGACCACCGCTTCGGCTTTTGTGCGCGGGCATTTGCATAGACCAAGGCCCGGTTTGCGAGGGCATCGCGGTCAAGCCCTGCGTGGCGCATGCTGGGGGTGACGAAGCGGATCGCGCTGTGAAGATGCGCGCCGTTATACCAGCTGGGACAGGATTTCACCCATGCCTGCGCCGCAGATTTTGTCGCGAAGCCCATGGCTGACCAGTCCGGGCGATACTTGCAGGTGCGAAACAGAGCCTCGGAGAATGGGTTGTCGTGGCTGACACGCGGGCGGCTGCAGGACGCCATGATGCCCAGATTTTCCAGCGTCACTTTCATCGCAGCACCCTTCATCGGGCTGCCCCCATTCGAAAGCCGGGGTCGGCGTGCAGCACCAAGGGCCGCGCGATGCAGGCCTCCGACCAGACCGCCTTTTGGATCAGCATTGCGGCAAGGTCCGCGCCCTCGCGCTCATGGACTTCCCAGCCCACGATCTTGCGGCTGAAGATATCCACGATCAGATAGAGGTAGAAGAACATGGCCGCGACCGGCCCTGGCATCCAGGTGTTCGGCGCTTCAAACTGTCCCCAGGACAGTTTGATCCCGGTCACGCCGGGTTGCGCCTCACTCCCAGGTCCCGTTGCATGGCAGCGCATATCTTCATGCGCGAGAATGAGACCTGACAAGGCGCGCTGGCCTTGTAGCTGGTTGGCGGCCTGGCACCGGACGGGCGGATTGGACCGGCCACGGTGATGCTGCTGACCATCTGCGCGCAGGATGCGGCAAAAGCTGGATTCCGAGGCCAGATAGTGCCCCTGATCGGTCAGTTGCGGCACGATCTGGCTGGGTGGAAGTTTGGCAAATTACGTGATATTACAGATGGTTATTACATAATCGCGTTCCTCGTCGCTGAACTTGTTGCGCGGCTGCGGCCGTGGGACCAAGGGGCGCCCGTCGGCGTGAACCTGACCGCCTCTCGCCCAGCGGCGCAAGGTCGGTTCACTGATTTCCACCTCAGCGCAGGCCATCCACGGCGCGCCCCAGCGGTGACGGCCCCTTCGATCAGCCGCGTGGCGGTTTGGCGATGGGGGTGCTTGATCATGCGGCGACCCGGCCCCTCGCAGTGGCTCGGTGCGTTCCGTCCTTCGAGCCGTCCACCGGACCGTCCGATCCGGCAAGCCGGACCGCGCGTCACCCCAGATCGCCCCCAGGTTTTTTCTGAGCACCCGAAAGCGCCGCAGTCTCAGTCAGGG
>JAYSVA010000437.1:0-15193 GCA_043718785.1 Hyphomicrobiaceae bacterium | reverse complement strand
GTAGTCCGACGCCATCCCCTCTTTCCGACCCAGTGCCTCGTCGATCACAAGAGCCTTCCGGTACATCGCCTCCGCTCCATCCAAATCACCACGCGTCTGAAGTACGTTCCCCAGATTGCCGCTGGCAACGGCGATCAGCGTCCGGTCTTGCCGTGTCTCGCCGAGCGCGAGCACGCGGCCATAGGCGCGCTGGGCATCGTCGAGGTCGCCCGTCCTCTCGAGGAGATGGCCGAGCTGGTTCCAGCCCTCGGCATCGTCGGGGTCCAGTTCGGTGGCGCGGGTGTAGGCGGCGATACCGTCGGCGGTGTCGTTGAGGAAGGCCAGCGCGCCGTACTGCCGCCAGAGCGTGGCTTCGTCTGCGGCGATGGTGCTGCGGGCCGTCTCGACGGTGGCGCGGGCGGTGGCGCGCTCGTCGATCATCGCCTTCAGGGCTGCCTTGGCGTCCGCCCCGGTTTTGTCAGCGAGGGCAGCGCCCTTGCCACCGGCCACCAGCGTGGCGACGGCAGCGTTCAAATCCTTGGTAATGCCCACCGACGATTGATCGACCGATCCGGCCGCCTGAGGCTCAGCCGCCAGCTTCGTTTCCAGTTTAGCGCCCAACGCCACTCGGAACATCTCCGCCATCTTCTTTTGCTCGGCGGCCATGTCCTGGAGCTGCCGTTGCAGGTCGCGCTTGTCGGCCTCGTCGCGCAGGCGCGTCTCCTCCGCCTGCCGTTCGTCGCGCAGGCGGGATTCATCGGCCTGGCGTTTGGCCTCGGCGGCGAGTCTGGCGATCCCGGCGTCCGTATCTCGCTCAGTGGCCCATTTCCAGACTTTATATGCCCCAACACAGCCGCCTATAAACGTTGTGATCACCGCCGACAGCGTGCCCCAATCAGCCTGCCAGCCCGTGTAAATCTTGATGATCCCGAACAGCCACGCCTCAAACGCTGGAAAGTCCATCGTCGCCCCCGCAATACACCCCACCCAATGGGCGAAGTGAAGCACACGTGCGGTGTGAAGTCACGACGGCATCAGGTACAAGTGGCAACCGACAAGTTCGGCCGAATATCAAAACTCCTGCCGGCATCGGCATCGCGCATGGCGCGGTTGAGGCGGTCGCGGTTGGCGGGGGAGCGGACCAGCTCCAAGGTTGCTTGCAGGTTGTTCCACTCATCAAGTGAGACCAGAACGGCTGCGGATTTGCCGGTGCGGGTGATGATGATCGGCTCGGCGTTGTCCGCCGCCTGATCCATCAGCTGGTCCAGGTTCTTCCGCGCGTCATCAATGGTTTTGGCGTCCATGAGTATGGTTCTCAGACAGAGGTCGATGTCAGATCGTACACCCCCACGCCCAGCCGGTCCAGCCACCCACTACCCCCGCTTACGCCCACGGCTCCGCCCCGCCGCAATTGCTGGGCGCAAGAGGGCGACGATATCGCGGGCGTAGGCGGCGTTGGGCTTCTTGGCGGTGCCGGAGAGGAAGCGGTACCAGTAGGCGCCGTGGATCATGTGGGCGAGGCTGTCGAAGTCCACATCATCGCGGATTTGGCCGAGCTCAACGCCGTGACGGAAGGCCCGGCGCAGCGCCTCGCAGCGCACTTTGTGGACGCGATCATAGAGTTTTTGGCGGAACGCATCGTCCAGCTGCCCTTCGACAATCAGACTGCGGACACCCTTGGCAATCAGCGGATTGCTCATGAACGCGAAGAACCGCGCCAGATCCTGCTCGAGGTCGGCGAACGCGTCGTCCGACTGGATTACGGGCGGCATGCCCTTGATCGAATGCTGGGTGTAGGCGTCAAGGATCAGGTCCGCTTTGGTCGGCCACCAGCGGTAGATCGACTGTTTGCCGACCTTGGCCCGGGCCGCGATCTTCTCGATGGTGACGTCGCGGTAGTCGTCATTGCCGACAAGCTCCCGCGCGGCATCCATAATGGCTTGCTGGGTGGTCTCGCTGCGCGGACGTCCGGGCGGACGCCGACTTATCGTCGTCTCATCTACTGCCATAGCGTTTCCCCAAATCTCTTTTTTTCCACTATGATACGAAACGTATCGGATGGAAACTGAGATTCGGAGAAAGTTTCATGTAAGTGCGGTGGAACAGTTTCTACGGTAGTGCCCTGATTAGGCCCAGTTTAAGACCGCGCAAGCGGCGCTCACTAGGGAGCACGCTGCGGCAACGGTTGAACGACGCAGCCGTCCGGGAACGCATTCAGTGCCCGATCCGTAGGGACCTGTGACATCGAGGCGTTGGCGGGTAAGGCGAATAGACCCATTAGAATAATGGTCTGAGCAATGAAGATTTTCATATGAGCTCCGTGAAACGCATGAGGCTGACTACAACGCTGGTCGTTCCAATCAGTCTGAAACGACCAGCTCGTTAACTCGACGCCAACAAGGGTTACGGCGTTACACCGTTACTTGTCGGAGCCGGAGAATGCCTTCTGGGTCCATTCCGGCGTGGTATTGCTGGATGATGTGCCGTGGTAAGGCGACGCGTGGGCGGCCGAAGCCAGCAAACCGAAAGCTGTGATGACCGTTGCGATGAGCATTTTCATTGGTTTTCTCCAGTATGGGGGGGGAATGACTGACGTTGTTCCGTCAGTGACCCTGACCTAACAGGCACCATCCACCAGCACAATACAAAACGCCTCGGTTCGTATTCAATAAGATGTGAGACCAAAGTGATGGCGCGCGTCACTCAGGCTGAACTATCGCCAATATTCTAATGACTGATGATGGGGTGCGTGGAGCCGCTGGGCGCAACAACGAACCCGCACGGATAGGCCGTACCTACCCTGCGGCATTGTGTTAGGAGATATGGTGCCTCTGGCCCGACTCGAACGGGCACATCTTGCGATAACAGATTTTGAGTCTGCCGCGTCTACCGATTCCGCCACAGAGGCCTGTGGTTGCGTCACCGGCAGCAAATCACCGGTGGCAACATCTGCGCTGTTAGCAAGGCCTGAGCCGCCGCGCAATGGGCAATTCGTGGCGCAGGCAACAACGCGTGTTTAAGGCTAGCAACGGCTCAATTCTCATCCATCTTGAGTGCGGCGATGAAGGCTTCCTGCGGGATTTCGACGGAGCCGAACTGGCGCATCTTTTTCTTACCGCGCTTCTGCTTATCGAGCAGCTTGCGCTTACGGCTGATATCGCCGCCGTAGCATTTGGCGAGCACGTCTTTCCGCAGTGCCTTGATGGTCTCGCGGGCGATGACTTTGCCGCCAATAGCGGCCTGGATCGGGATCTGGAACAGGTGCGGTGGGATCAGCTCCTTCAGCTTCTCGCACATCGTCCGTCCGCGCGATTCCGAACGGGTGCGGTGCACGATCATCGACAGTGCATCAACCGGCTCGGAGTTAACCAGGATCGACAGCTTCACCAGCTCTTCCGGCTCATAGCCGATGATCGAATAGTCGAACGAGGCGTAGCCCTTGGAAATCGATTTCAGCCGGTCATAGAAGTCGAACACGACTTCGTTGAGCGGCAGTTCATAGATCACCATGGCGCGCTGACCCGCGTAGGTCAGCTCCTTTTGGCGGCCGCGGCGGTCCTGGCAAAGCTTCAGCACCGAGCCGAGATATTCGTCTGGCACCAGCACCGTTGCCTTGATCCACGGTTCCTCGATGCGGTCGATCTTCATCACATCCGGCATGTCGGCGGGATTGTGCATTTCAACCATGGACCCGTCTTTGAGGTACATGTGATAGATCACGCTCGGTGCGGTGGTGATCAGGTCGAGGTTGAACTCGCGCTCCAACCGCTCGGTGATGATTTCGAGATGCAGCAGACCCAGGAAGCCGCAGCGGAAGCCGAAGCCCAACGCCGCCGAGCTCTCGGTTTCGAATGAGAATGACGCGTCGTTGAGGCGGAGTTTCGCCATGGCCTCGCGCAGGTCTTCGAATTCGGCGGCATCGACTGGGAACAGGCCGCAGAACACAACGGGTTGCGCTGGTTTGAAGCCGGGTAGCGCCACCGCTGTGAGGTTCTTTTCGTCGATGATGGTGTCGCCGACGCGGGTGTCGGCCACCTGTTTAATGCTGGCCGTGAAGAACCCAACTTCACCGGGTCCGAGTTCCGGTAGCATTTCCTGTTTCGGGCGGAAGATGCCGAGGCGCTCGACCGTATAGTAGGCGTCGGCGGCCATCAGCTTGATCTTCTGACCCTTTTTCATGACACCCTCGCGGATGCGCACCAGCACAACCACGCCCAAATAGGCGTCGTACCAGCTGTCAATCAACATCGCGACCAAGGGCTTGGTACGGTCACCCTTCGGCGGCGGCAGCTTCTCGACGATCGCTTCGAGTACGGCGGCAACGTTGAGACCAGTCTTGGCCGACACGCCGACCGCTTCCGACGCATCGATGCCGATCACATCCTCGATCTGCTTCTTGACGCGCTCGACATCGGCCGCAGGCAGGTCGACCTTATTGAGAACGGGCAGGATTTCGAGGTTGTTGTCCAGTGCCTGATAGACGTTGGCGAGCGTCTGTGCTTCGACACCCTGGCTTGCATCAACAACCAAAATTGCGCCTTCGCAGGCGGCGAGCGAGCGGGAGACCTCATAGGCGAAGTCGACGTGGCCCGGCGTGTCCATCAGGTTGAGCTGATAGGTCTGGCCATCCTTGTATTTGTAATCCAGGCGCACGGTCTGCGCCTTGATGGTGATGCCGCGCTCCTTCTCGATGTCCATGGAATCGAGGATCTGGTCGCTCATATCCCGGTCGGCGACGTTGCCGCAGAGCTGGATGAGGCGGTCCGAAAGCGTGGATTTGCCGTGGTCGATATGCGCCACGATGGAGAAATTGCGGATAAGGGAGATGTCTGTCATGGGCTTGCCTGTAGCACTGTCCTGCGCGCCGCAACAGTGTGGCGTTGTAATGATTTACGCAGGAACGTTGCGACAGGTTCACGCTGTTGGAACGGTTAAACCGCTAGCGAAGCTCGATCAGCCGTTCGCCCGCCTCGAGCAAATCCACGATTTTGTGCCAGTCGCGATTTATGCGATCCAGCAGAACTTGTTTGCGGACATTCCCCAACCGCACCCAAATCACGGATGGTCCTGATTTGGTTCCGCGCACCAACTCTGCAAAGTCAGCGTCTCTCGTGACAATTGTCCGGTTTTCGCCTGAAGCCATGACCCAGACTTCGGTGTCGGGTGTCGTCACGTCAACGAGATCGACAACATGGACACTATCCACGCCCAGAGCGGCCAAATTGCGAGCCAGAGCAACGGGAAGGTTCGCATCCACTAAAAAGCCCCGGTTCATTCTGCTGCCAACACCACATGATCAACCTGTCGACTGGCGTACTCTAGCGCGGCAGTAATGTCGCCGTCCTCCAGGTAGGGATAGTCCTCTAGAATCTCGGCCCGGTTGGCACCTGCGGCCAGTAGATCGAGAATGTCCTGGACACGAATTCGCATGCCCCGAATGGTCGGGCGACCACCACAGAGGCCAGGAATTGTTGTAACGCGGTGCAGTTCGCTCATGGCTCAAATCCGAAGTCGAATTGACGGTATAATATCACATCAACCCGACTTCGGACAACTTTACGCAGTGCCTGCATTCCGCAGCGCCGCCGCTAACGCTGCTGACGCCAGCCGCGACGCTGCCGGATCGGCGCGGCTGGTCAGGATGATCGGCACTTTCGCACCCATGACGATGCCGCCGAGGCAGGCGCCCATGAACTGGGTCATCATTTTCATCAGGGCGTTGCCTGAGACGATTTCCGGCACGATCAGGATGTCAGCGGCCCCCGCCACCGGCGAGACGATTCCTTTGATGCGCACCGACTCCATCGACACGGCCAAGTCGAACGCGAGGGGGCCATCGACATCGGCATCCGGCACGCCGCCAGCTCGCGCCCACTTCGTCAGTTCGGCTGATTCAGCCGTCGACGGGATGCGCGGCGAGATCACCTCGGTGGCTGATAGCAGCGCCACTTTCGGACGAACATTGCCCAGCGCCCGGGCCAGCGCCACCGAGTTGCTGATGATCGACTTCTTGGTTTCGAAGTCGGGCGCTGGGTTGAGCGCACCATCCGACAGAATGAACGACCCAGCGCGGCCCGGCAACGTCAGGTGCGCGACATGGACCAACGGTTTGCCCATCCGCAGACCGGCTTCCTTATTCAGCACCGCCTTCATGAAGCTATCGGTGTGTAGGTGGCCCTTCATCAAGGCTTGCACATCGCCGCGCCCAGCCGCCATCGCGCCAGCCATCGCCGCCGCGTCCTCGCCCGAGGCATCAATGATCTGGAACACGCCAATGTCCCAGCCAATGGCCTCGGCGGCCTTGCTGATCTCAACGGGGTTGCCGATCAGCACCGGCTCGATCAGGCCCGCCAGCGTCGCATCCCGCGCGCTCTCCATCACCAGCTCGTTGACGGCGTTGACCACCGCCGTTCGCACCGGCCCCATTCCCGCAGACCTGCCGCCGCGTGCCCGCGCCAACAGTTCACTCGAACATTCCGCAATCTGTCCGCCCAGCATGCCAGCCTCCCCCGATGTTTGATGATAACGGTTAGCCGAGCGCTGGGTGAGGTGCAATGCGACGACAGTCGCCCATCCTATTTCCGCTGATCGAACCGCCGTCCCACCAAGGCGGCAGCGATGTTGACCTTTTGGATGTCGATGGTTCCGCCAGCGATGCCCCAGCCCCAGGCGTCGCGCAGGCGCTGCTCGGCGCGGTTGGCTTTGGAGTAGCCGTAGCCGCCCATGAGTTGTAGCGCCGCCCCGGTAACATCGCGCACCATCTCGTTGGCAAAGCACTTGGCCATCGAGCTTTCGGCCACTGACGGGAAGCCATGCGAGGCGTTGGACACGGCGCGGTGGATGAGCAGGCGTGAGGCCTCGACCTTCATCGCCATCTCAGCGAGCTTGAGCTGTACAGCCTGGAATTCGACGATGGGTTTGCCGAACTGCTGGCGCTCCTGGACGTAGGCGAGGCTGTCATCCAACGCCCCTGCAGCTAATCCGAGGCACATCGTGGCGTTGCCGCAACGCTCGAGGTCGAAGGCTTCCATCAATTTCGGGAAGCCGCCTTCTGGCACGATCAGGTGATCGAGCGGTACCGTGACGTTGTCGAAGAACAGATCAGCGGTGGTGGTGCCACGGAAACCCATCATGTCTTCGCGTTTGCCGAATGTCAGCCCCTTGGTCCCGTTTGGCACGTAGACGGCACCAACGCCCTTAGCGCCCAACTTGGCCTTGCCGCCGGACTGGCTGACACGGGCGTAGACAACGTAGCCGTCTGCCGTTCCGCCGCCGGTGGTCCAGCGTTTCGCGCCGTTGACGGTGATAGTGTCGCCGGAGATCACCGCCGAGGTGGTGAGATCGGTCAGCGCGGTGCCGGCGTCCGGCTCCGACATGGCGACGGCGACGACAATCTCGCCCGCCGTCACCTTCGGCAGCAGCGCACGTTTCAAGCTCTCAGTGCCGAACCGCTCGATGGCCTTGATCGGCCCGACCGCGCTTTCGAAGATCGGGAAGGCGATGGCCGGATGCACCTTGGCGAATTCCTCCAGCACGACGACCGCATCAAGGTTGCCGAGCCCGAGCCCACCGTATTCCGGGCTAATATTGATGCCGAGGAAGCCCATCTCAGCCAGCCGCTTCTTGATCGCCTTCGACGGCGGCTGATTGGACCGTTCCAGCTCAAGCCCTACCGAGGTCATTTCGGTTTGGGCGAATTTGCGGGCGGTTTCGCGCAGCTGCTCCTGATCGGCCGTCAGATGAAGCGCCATAGTTGTCCCCTCGGTGGATTGCTTGTTGAAACACCGCCGCTGTTGAAGTGGGCGGTGAACTGGTTTGTCCAGCCCGGTCGCTTGGGTCAAGCAATCCTGAGACCCAAGCCGACCGAGGCGGCTCGCACCAATCGACTACTGAGCTTTGATGCCCGCTTTTTCGATGATCACGGCGTAGCCATCACGCTCCTTCTTGACGGCGGCAGCGTACGCTGGGCCTTCCAGCTCCGTTTGCAGCACACCGAACTTTTCCAGAGCGGCCCGAACCTCCGGCATCTTCCCGACGGCAACCAGTTCTGCGATCAGGGATTTGGTGATGTCGGCTGGCAAATTCGCCGGAGCAAGCCAGCCAAATGCTGGCATCATCTCAAAGCCCGGCAACGACGCTGAGGTCGGCTTCAGTTCCTTCGCCAATGGATACACGCCCGGCGACGTAATCGATATGGCGTTCAACTTGCCGGCTTTCACTTGTTCGTAGGCGACGGCAAAGTTGTCGCACGCCAGTTTAATCTGCCCGCCAAGCAGGTCCTGCAGAGACTGGGTCGAGCCTTTGTAGGGGACTGGCGTCATTTTCACGCCCGCCGCCAATGCCAGCATCTCGCCACAGAGGTGCTGCGACGAGCCGACGCCTGACGTCGCGTAGGGTGTGTCCGGGTTAGCCTTGAGCCAAACCATCAACTCCGCCATGGTTTTGGCGGGCACGGATGGGTGCACGATAAATATGTTCGGCTGCGCCGCCATTCCGTAGAGGTACGTAAAGTCCTTTTCGACTTTGTACGGAATTTGGTCTTTCATCAGGGTCGGGTTAATGGCGAGGCCGCCCGACGTGCCGACGGCAATTGTATCGCCATTCGGTGCCGACTTAGCCAGCGCGTCCAGGCCGACCATGCCACCCGCCCCCGCCTTGTTGACGACGACGAACGGCTGGCCAAGCCGCTTCGTCAGCTGCTCCGAGAAAATCCGCGCCATGACGTCGGTATTGCCGCCAGCCGCGAACGGCACGATGACCGTCACTGGCTTCGACGGCCATTTGTCCTGCGCAGCGACTGGCCCCGCCATCATTGCAAACGCGGCAGCGACCGCAAGCAATCCCGTGAAAGAGCGTCGTTCCATTGCCATTCTCCCTTGAGTTGTTTTTCTGACCTATTTTTGCCCGTCGACCTTGACACTATCCGGGCGGTACCGATGTCGAAAGTAAAAAACTCGGGTCAAGCCAACTGTTTGGACATCTCCGTTTCAGCCATTGACACCTCTCACCGGGCATCGTGCCATTTTGGCCTCCCCGTGGGTAACATCGTCGGAACTGATTAGGGGAGCTCTTGCCGCTGCCACAGAAGTTTAGGAAAAAGCCACCTGAAGGTTAGCGATTCGTGCGGCTTACAGGCTGACGGATCGGGCGGGGGAGACAGAATGCGGCTCAAGGTGCTCGGACTTACTATCGCGATGGCTATTTTGGCAGTTGCTGCGACGGGATACACGCCTGCTCCAGCAGAGGCTGCGGGACAGCCAGCCTGCGGACCCAACGATGGCCTGGGCGTCAGCCGCGTGCTGGAAATCGACACGACTGGTGGGCCGCTGTTCGGCGATATCACCAACTTCCAGAAGGAAACGAGCTTCCTACAGCCGAAGGAAGTGGTGCTGACCTTTGACGACGGCCCGATGCCCGCGATTACCCGCTCGATCCTCGATACGCTTGATCGGCACTGTACCCGCGCCACGTTCTACCACGTCGGCAAGATGGCAGAGGCATTCCCTGGCGATGTGAAGGCCGTTATTCAGCGCGGCCACACCGTTGGCACGCATACGTGGTCGCATCCGCTCAATATTAAGCGGCTTAAGCCTGAGGCCGCCGTTGAGGAAATCGAAAAAGGCTTCTCGGCTGTTGCAGCGGCAGCAGGCCAGCCGATTGCGCCATTCTTCCGGTTTCCAGGTCTGAGCGACAACGCCGCCCTGCTGACGCACTTGCAGTCGCGTGGCGTCGGAACCTTCACGGTCGATGTCGTCTCGAACGACAGCTACATCCACGACGCCGATAAGCTCGTCCGCGTGACGATGGAACGGGTCGAAGCCCGCCAGGGCGGCATCATGCTGTTCCACGACATCAAAGCGGCGACCGCACGAGCATTGCCAATCATCCTGACGCAGCTAAAGGCGCGCGGTTACAAGGTGGTGCACCTCAAGTCAAAGCACCCGTTCGTGCCGTCGGACAAGTATACCCAGCAGTTTGCCAGCCTCGATGGCAAAACGTCGGCGCTGGCAACGATGGTGCCGTTCTTTGGGGTTCGCCCACAGCAGGCGCAGATGGACACACTGGCACCGGCTCCGAAGGCGTTCGCGGCACCTGGCGCACGCGCCGCCGCCACCACGATTGATGGCTTACTGGCTGATGGCACCAAGCCGCAGCGGCAAAAAGTGAAACAGGCTAAGGTCAATAAAATCGGTACTGTAGTGCCCAATTCGGCCACTTGGAACGCCTCGGTCAGGTCTCCGGCTTATGCCCCGAAAGCCCGCCGGGCCGACGCTGACTAGCTGCTATAACAAGTCGAGCAGCCGATCTGCGGCCTGCATCTCGGTCCAACGGAAGGCGCGGCGGGCGGTGGCCTCGTCATCGGGGCCCCACAACTCAATCTGGTAATCTTCATCGACGTGGGCGGCGGCCCAGGCATCGATTGTGCTGATATCGCCATCGAGCCGCGCCAGGGCCAAGATCGCCGACCCCGTGAGCGTTGTGATTATGTGGGCCGCTGCGAGCTGATAAGCATCACAAGCTGCCAACCGATTAGCAACGGCCGCGAGGGTTTCCGGTGGCTGGGTGACGGGCATCAGGCCCGTCGTTGGCACGAACGTTGCGGCTAGCCTGTCTTCGGCCCCCTTCACAATCACTGGCCAGTTTTTCGCCTGGCGCTGGGCCAATGCCACCGGTGCCTCGACGCGATAGCACAACAAGTCACTGCCAGAGAAACGCGTGATTTCGTCTGCGGTTTCGGCTTCGTTCCCGACGATGCCGTCAATCACCGTGTTGGCGATCTTGGTCAGCGGCATGGTCGTCGGATCGATCAACACAGTCTGCGCGCGCCACTCGGCGGCAATCGCCTCGGCGAGTGCAGAGGTCGGGAGCGCCAACTTCAGCTTCTTTGGCGTACGGACACCACGGCCATCCAGGTGAATGGCGTGCTGCGTGCCGTCCGATACGACCGTCACAGTTGTATAGAACTTCTTTGGGAACGGCGGTCGCAACGGCTCGCGGCCCAGCACTTTTTCGGCAATGGCGGTGGCATCGTAGGGGGAAGCGGCAGGTTTGTCGGTCATGGCACTCCCGTAGCCGCTACCGGCTGCGGATGTCAAAGGCTGGCGGCCATACCGCCATCGACGGCCAGTTCGGCACCGGTGACAAAAGCGCTATCGTCCGATGCAAAGAACAGCGCGGCGCGGGCGATATCCTCGGGGGTGCCAAAGCGCTTCATCGGCGTCTGCTCAATCAGCGCCTTCGAAATGGCGGGGTTGCGCAGGACTTGGCCGGTCAATTTGGTCTCGATAAAGCCCGGTGCCAGCGCGTTGACGCGGATGCCAAACGGCGCATATTCGACTGCGAGCGCGCGTGTAAGAGCCGAAACCGCGCCCTTGGTCGCGGCATAACCCGCGAGCTGCCGCAAGCCACGATGGCCCATGATCGACGCTAGGTTGATGAGCGAGCCCTGGCCAGAGGCCTTCAGCAGCGGGAAGCCATCGCGGGCAATCCTGACCACGCCGTCAAGATTGACTTCGCGGATGGTCACCCAATCAGCGTCCGACATATGCCGGAAGTCGCCACGCACGTTGAGACCGGCATTGTTGACGATACAGTCGAGTTTCGCGTGCCCGGCCTCGATCGCGCGGAAGGCTGCTGCAACGTCCTGCCCACGCGATACGTCGAGGGTAAGCGCAGAGGCGGTGTGCCCCACCGCCTTAATGGCGCTAACTGTGTCGGCAGCGGCTGCACCGTTGACGTCGCTGACGTAGACGTTAGCGCCTTCGCCTGCAAACACGGTGGCGATAGCCCGGCCGATGCCAGCACCTGCGCCTGTGACCAATACGATCTTCCCGTTTAACCGCCCCATGCTCGCCATCCTGTGTTGGTCCTACCGGAGGGCATAGACCGGCTCCCGCCGCCCTTCAACGATGATCGCAGGACTTGGCTACCAGTGCCCCCCCAACGCACAGCAAAACAGCGCCGACACGGGGTGCCAGCACTGTCTGGGACTCGATACTGGCGTTCATTAACGCGGCTTTGGGCGGCGCTTGTCTTCGTACATGTGATCGTGGCCGTAGAGGAACTTAACGCCCAAGCGGAACATGTGGGCATCTGTTTCAACGGCATGACGGGTGGTGCCAGTGAAAAAGGCCCACTCCTCAAAATGGGTGCCGAGATATTCGGCGAACAGATGCATGCCGTTCCACTCATATTCCGCACCGATGCCGCCAACGAACCCAGGCAACGTCGAGGAGATCTTGAACGAACCGTCCGGATTGTTCAGGGTCGCTAGACCCGGTCCTTTGAAGTGAAGACCGTTGTAGGCAACGCCGGCGGTTCCGTACAACAGCAGCTTTGGGTTGTATTGATAACCAACGCGGCCACGGAACGTCGCGAAGTAGTCTGTTGTGTAAGTGCCACGTCCGATCCTGCCGCCAGCGTCGGTAGCTGTGCCATCGGCTTCGACGCCGACGATCCAGTTCTTGTAGAGGTTCCAGTCGAAACCGAACGAAGCTCCGACGCCGAAGCCGCCGATGTCACCACTGCTGTTGACCGGCAGCGACTCTTCCGCGCCAGCACCGTGCAACTGGAAGTAGGTGCCAAACCGCAGTCGCCCGTCACCAGGGTAATTCTGGGCGTGCGCGGAGCCGACTGCCGTCAACGCTCCCGCCATAACAACGACCGCAGCAGCAATATTGATCAGCGAACGCGCCATGAATGTTTCGGACATAATTCCCCCAAAGCCCACCAAAACGATAGGCGAGCTGTATCCGAGTCGTTCACGGCAACAGTTGCAGGTTGACCACAGTAAAAAGTTGTCCACAGCGCGGGACCCAAAAACAGTTCAGCGGATCAGCCGTGCTATGCCCAATTCGTAGGCGGTGCCATCAAGACGAATTAGCAACTGTGGTGACAGAGACACACCCCCATCGCCGCGCGGTTGAGGGTGCCAGCAAGCATTCCGAGCACGAGCGCTAGACCCACACCCTTGGTGCCACCAATCGGCAGCAGGACGCCGTTGCTGGAGTTGGCGGCATCGGTCACCGGTTCACCCGTGGTCCGGTCAACCACCCAGCCCGCCGCCATCGGTAGTGCCGCTTGGACTGGTTCCCGAAAATTGCAATGGTCACGGCTTTGTGAGCCCGGAGGCACCCGAACGCCGCCACCAGCCTCTGCCTGCCAGATGGCACAAAGGCCAGCGCTCTCGCACTGCTTTTGTGTTTTGATATTCACGCAGCAAAATCAAGCTCAACCGAAGATGGCCTTGACCTCGAGATATTCCTCCAGCCCGAAGCGGCCCCACTCACGCCCATTGCCCGACTGTTTGTAACCGCCAAACGGCGCTTTCGGGTCGGACGGCGCGCCGTTAATGTGCACCATGCCTGCGCGTAGCTGCCGCGCCACGTTCCTAGCCCGCTCAGGACTGCCAGACTGCACATAGGCCGCAAGGCCCAGCTCGCTGTCGTTGGCTATCCGCACCGCATCGGCCTCATCCTTGTAGCCAAGGATCGCTAGGACCGGCCCAAACACTTCTTCGCGAGAAATCGTCATCGCCGGCGTGACATCAGAAAACACCGTCGGGCGCACATAATAGCCCTTGGTCAAGCCGTCAGGCCGCCCCGGACCGCCCGCAACCACCGTCGCGCCGTCCTTGACCGCGCCTTCAATAAGCCCCTGAATTTTGCCCCACTGCGCCGCAGAGACGACCGGCCCCATGGTTGTATCAACCGCGCGTGGATCGCCGACCTTGACCTTGGCGATGGCCGCTGCCGCAATCGTCTTCACCTCGGCCATCCGGCCCGCTGGTACCAGCATCCGCGTCGGCGCATTACAAGATTGGCCAGAGTTGCCCATGCACGACAGCACGCCCGCCTTCACTGCCTTCTCGAAATCAGCGTCATCCAGGATAATGTTAGCCGACTTGCCGCCGAGCTCCTGGCCAACGCGCTTGACTGTGGGCGCAGCGTTCACCGCCACCTGGATGCCCGCCCGCGTTGACCCCGTGAACGAGATCATATCGATCCCAGGATGGCTGCTGAGCGCCGATCCAACGCCGAGGCCGTCGCCATTTATCAAGTTGAACACACCCTTCGGAACACCCGCCTCGGCAAGGATTTCCGCCAGAAGCAGCGCCGAATACGGGGCCACCTCCGACGGCTTCAGGATCATCGTGCAACCCGCTGCCAGGGCGGGCGCGACCTTGCAAGCGATCTGGTTCGCCGGCCAGTTCCACGGCGTAATCATGCCGCACACCCCAATCGGCTCGCGCACCACGGTTGACGAGCCCATCTGCTCCTCCAGCGGATAGGCCTTCAACACATCAATGGCGGTGCGGAAATGCCCGAACCCAGCGCCTGCCTGGAACTTGGTCGCGAACGCCAGCGGCGCGCCCATCTCCATCGAGATCGCCTCGCCCATCTCGTTGAAGCGGCGCTTATAGATGTCGACAATGCGCCCGAGCAGCGCCAGCCGCTCCTCAACAGAAGTCTGGCTATAGGTCGCAAAGGCTGCGCGGGCGGCGCTCACGGCCTTATCTACGTCTGCTGCCGATCCCAGCGCCACCTCGCCAATCACCGTCTCGTCTGCCGGATTGATCACCGGCATTGACTTGGCCGCAGCAGGCTTCACCCAGGCGCCATCAATGTAGAACTTACCGGCATTCGCGAGCACAGATGCGGGGATCATAGGATTACCTTGCGGCTGGGAGGGACATCAAGGATGTAGCTTACCGCTCCAGCCACTCGCACCGCAATACCAATGACCTATAAAAAAATGGCCGACCGAAACTGGGATGCGCCACACGAAAAATAGGTCACGCGACGTCCAATTAGCGGTGATTTGCTGCCCAACAGTCGATAGCCCGTTGTCCCTTGCTCGCTCCCAGTTGAGCGCCGACAGAACGACAACCAAATAGTATGCGATGAACAGCTAAACGAGGCGACACCGCCGAGTTGCATAGCCTATCGCTGATCCAAACAACATTGCTACTCGCCACCGGTATCGAGGTCGCGGAAAAACAGCCGAAATTTTAAATTCTGGCCTTGTGAACGCCGGACATTGGTGTATAGCAACGTCATTGCCGCCAAGTTAGCGGCACGGTAACGCGGGGTGGAGCAGCCCGGTAGCTCGTCAGGCTCATAACCTGAAGGTCGTTGGTTCAAATCCAGCCCCCGCAACCAAGCCTAACTCACTGAAAATACTGAAGAAAATAGGCCGCCTCAGGGTGGCCTTT
>JAYSVA010000436.1:0-6142 GCA_043718785.1 Hyphomicrobiaceae bacterium | reverse complement strand
CGCGATGTCAAGCGTTTCGCGGCGAAGTTCGCCAGCGGTCATTCGCTTGCCATCGGATTTGTGATCGTTGTGTCGAGCACCCATCGTCTCGCGGCATCGACGACGCAAGTCTTCACCAAGGTGCGGATCTGAGCCCGTATGAAGTCGCATCAGAAATGCCATGCGTTCGTCCTCGCCGAGGGACAGGATTGCATTTTTGATCTCCGCTTCGGATGGTGCCGAATCCGACGCACCTTTCTTTTCGGTGCCGAAGACAACCGTTACGAAATCAGGATGCACGCCAAGGAAATCTGCAAGGGCTGCAAGCGGTGCGGGGAGCCAGCCTGGCGCGGGCATTGGCGCCACAGCATCATCGGCAGCCCAACCATTCTCAACTTCGATCAGCCACAGCAGCAAGAACAGGCTGTGGTCGCCGGCAATGAGTGCAGCCCGCAGTGGCGACAGCGCGGCGAGCCGCCCGCTTCCATCCTCCCAATCCTCGGTCGCGACCTCCTCCATCGAGATATCGACGATCACGTGTTCGCCGCGCTGCTCGATCGTCACGATCTGATCGTCGATGCCGTAACTGCGCAACTTCGCGACCTCGGCCAGTCGCGCGGGCAGGCGTAAAGCCAGCCTTCGCGAGTTCCAATTCGCAACATAGAGAAAGGCGTCGAAGTAACGAAACACTAAATCCAGAGGGTTGGCCTTCAGATCTCCCCACTCGTAGCTGTTGGTGAAGCTGCCCGGCGTGATGCGCGCCCGCGTCGAGATGGCCCGCAATTGAGCCTGCTGCGCTTGGTCGAGCGGCTGGTCGATGGCAAGGAACTCATAGTATTGGTACTCGCTCACGCCGACCTCCGCCGTATGCCACCTGGATGATCTTGCAGATGCATCCAAGGAGGGCAATAGTCGGCAACGCCCGACTGTGGATGAGTTGCCTTTGCTCAGATGGCAGGATGCCCAGTTCGATATGATCGCGTGCATAACCACTGTCATTTGGTTGTGGAGATCAAGCCGGCGCTTGCCCGCGACCAGTCGATTCGGGGTAGACAGTGCATCGGCGCTAGTCATCGAGCATCATCGTGACCGCCTTCGCCAGGAAATACTCGAAGGCCTCGGATGGCGACTGTACAGGGTTTGGTCGACGGACTGGTTCGCAGACCGAAATCGCGAAATGGCAAAAATGCTGACGTGGCTTGATGACCTGAGGAACGCCCTGCACTGAACCATTGGTTGAAGACTTTGTAGGAAGCCTACCATGTCCGACATTTCCGCACTCAAAGACAAGTTGCGCAAGATCGAGGCGTTGTTTGCCGGGGCGGCCACCTCCGGCGAGAAGGCGGCAGCCGGCGCCGCCGCCGAACGCATCAGAGCACAGCTCGCCGAGCGCGGTGCCCGCGAAGCAACTATCGAGATGAAGTTCAGCCTTCCCGATCCCTGGTCACGCCGTCTCTTCATCGCGCTATGTCGCCGGTATGGCTTGAAGCCGTTCCGGTACGCGCGGATGCGGCAGCAGACGATCATCGTTCGCGCGCCACGCTCATTCCTCGATAAGGTCTTGTGGCCCGAGTTCCAGGAACTCGACGCGGCCTTGACCGCTTATCTGGCCGATGTCACCGACAAAATCATCCGCGAGGAAGTCTTCGGTGACGCGAGCGACGCCGAAGAGGTTGCCGAGCCGCTCAAGCTCGCCTGACGCCAGCGCCCCCAACCGTCATGTAAAATTACATAGCAACAACAAGTACATAGTGGTTCGCAGTTTTATTCTGGTTGGCCAGCCAAATTTCCGGCAATAACTTCAACGAACTAACCGGGCACCCGTTACGGGTGCACCGGTTTTATGGCTGCGCGAAGCCTTATTGCGGTTCGAGGCCGATTTTTTTGACGATGGTGGCGTACTTGGCTAGCTCGGTTTTGATGAAGCTGGCGGCAACTTCAGGCGTGGAGATGCTGATGGTGTTGGCTTGCTTGGCCATCGCCTCTTTCACTTCGGCGTTGTTGAAGGCAGTGACGAACGCGGCATTGATGCGGGCGACTTCGTCAGCGGGCATTTTTGCCGGGCCAATCACGGCGAACCAACCTTCGACGATGTACTCCGGCATGCCCTGCTCGACAAAGGTCGGCAGATCCGGGGCTGCGGGCAACCGTTGCGCTGTCGAAACGCCGATGGCGCGGAGTGCGCCGGACTTCAGATGCGAGATGATCGACGGATATGCGAGAATGCCCATGTCGACCTGTCCGCCGATCAAGTCATTCAGCAGCGGGGCGACGCCCTTGTAGGGCACGTGGGTCATTTTCACGCCGGCCTGATCGACGTACATGGCGGCGGCGAGATGCAGGATCGTGCCGTTGCCTGACGAGCCATAGTTGTAGGTGTCGGGCTTGGACTTGATCAGCGCCGTCATTTCCTGGGCGGTTTTGACCGGCATCTTGTTGGGGTTGACGACCAGCACCAGCGGCGTCGCGCCGATCCGGGCGATTGGCGTAATGTCGGCGATGGGGTCGAACGGCACCGACTTCAGCACGCTCGGATAAATCACGTGGTTGTTGGATACGACCGAGAGCGTCAGGCCATCTGGAGCCGAGCGGATCATCTGTTGGGTGCCGATGACGCCGCCGGCACCGGGCTGGTTGTTGATGACGATGGTGGCCCCAAGTGCCTTCGACAGCTCGTTCATCGCGGTGCGCGTGATCGTATCGACGCCGGAGGCGGCTGCAACCGGGAGGATAAACTGGATGGTTTTGCCCGGTGTTTGTTGCGCCAATGCTGGACCGCTGATGCCGCCTGCTGCGAGTGCCGCGCCGCTGGCCAGCAACGCGCGCCGAGAAATCGTGATGTCGCTCATGGTGGTCTTCCTCCCTGGTTGGCTAAAGTTCTAGTCGGCGGCTTCATGATGAGCAACATAAAGCCTTTTCACTGGCTGGCGCTGGCGGCGTTGGGGGTGAAGGCTGGCTTGCCGTTGATCTGGTAGGCGCGGATGGCGGATTGGCCGTCGGCTGCCAGCAGCCAGTCAATGAACGTCTGGCCCAAACCTTTGCGGACGTTGGGATGGCGGGCCGGGTTGACCAGGATAACGCCGTACGGGTTGAACAGTTTCGGGTCGCCTTCGACAACGATGGCGAGATCGTGCTTGTTGCGGAATGCCGCCCAGGTGCCGCGATCTGCCAGCACGTAGGTGCCCTTCGTTGCGGCCATGTTCAGTGCCGCCCCCATGCCTTGACCGATGTCCAGGTACCAGCGCGGTTTGGTGGCCGCCGGGTGGAGTTGGGCGGCGTTCCATAGTGCCAGTTCGGCGGCGTGGGTGCCGGATTTGTCGCCGCGTGTAATGAAGGGGGCCTGGGTGCGGTGGATCGCTTGCAACGCTTTGAGGATGTCCGTGCCACCCTTCACGCCCGCTGGATCAGTGTTCGGGCCGACCAGCACGAAGTCGTTGTACATCACATCGAAGCGTTGAACGCCGAAACCATCGGCGACGAACTTCTCCTCCTGTGCTTTGGCGTGGACAAATAGCACGTCGGCGTCACCACGGCGGGCGGTATCGAGGGCCTGCCCGGTGCCTTGGGCTAACACTTTCACGGTGATGCCGGTTTTGGCTTTGAACAGCGGCAGCAGATAGCCGAACAAGCCGGAATCCTGCGTTGAGGTGGTGGAGGCCACAACGATGGATTTATCCGCGGCGCGGGCGGGGCATGCTGCCAAAAGCAAGCTCAGGCAGATCACTGCAATGCCTCGCATGCTGGTGCCTTGAACGATCATACGACTAGCTCTCCAGCAAGGAAACGGCGGGCGGTGTCAGTGGCGGGCGCGGCGAAGAAGGTGTCGGCTGCGCCCTGTTCGATGACGCGCCCGCTGACCAGCAAGACGTTGTCGCCAGCGAGGCGGCGGGCTTGGCCGAGGTCGTGGGTGGACATGACGATCTTCACGCCCTGGCTGGCGATCACGGTGATGATCGCCTCGACGGCTTTGGTGGCGGCGGGGTCGAGGCTGGCTGTGGGTTCGTCCAGGAACAGCAGGTCGGGTGAAGCAGCGAGCGCGCGCGCGAGGGCGAGGCGCTGCTGTTCGCCGCCGGAAAGTCTGCGGGCCGGGCGGTTGGCGAGGGCTGCAAGCCCGACTTGATCGAGGAGTGCGGTGATGCGGCTGGCGTCGGCTGGTTGGTTTGCGGCTGTAAGGGCAAAGGCAATGTTGGCGGCGACGGTGCGGCGCAGCATGACCGGCTTCTGGAACATAAAGGCCTGGCGGATGTCAGCCCGCACGACGCGCCCAGATGTCGGGGCTAGCAGCCCCATCGCCAGCTTCAGCAGCGTCGTCTTGCCCGATCCATTCGGCCCCAGCAGCACAGTGGGCCGCCCCTCTTTGATCGACAGATCGGTAGGCTGCAGCATGCCGGCTATGCCCGCCTGCTCTAACGTTGTGACAACGGGTCCAGGGGTAAGCCCCTGGTCGGGCCGAAGGCCACTGCCCTGACTATCCAGCATGACGCTCTGCCCAATGCCTTACACCCCACGCCAGCCCATTCACGCTCAAAATGATCACCATCAGCACCATGCCCAGACCAATCGCCAAGGCGAGGTTGCCCTTCGACGTTTCCAGTGCGATGCTGGTGGTCATCACGCGAGTAAAACCCTCGATATTGCCGCCGACAATCATGACGGCCCCAACTTCGGCGCTGGCACGGCCAAAGCCTGCGAGGCCGATGGTGACCAGCGAGAACCGTGCGTCCCACAGCAGGGCGTTGATGCGGGCGAGCGGGCGAACGCCCATGGCGTTGAATTCCGGTTGATACTCGACCCACAGGTCGGCGATGACCTGACGGGTCAGCGCGGCAATGATTGGCGTGATCAACAGTGCCTGGGCGATGATCATGGCTTGCGGCGTGAACAGCAGGCCGAGTTTGCCGAGCGGACCGGCGCGTGAGAGCAGCAGGAACACTAGCAAGCCAACGATGACCGGTGGCAGGCCCATCAGGCCGTTCAGCAGCACGATCACGGCATTGCTGCCGGGAAAGCGCACCAGGGCGACCAAAGCGCCCAACGGCATGCCGATGACAGCAGCCACTAGCGTTGCGGTCAACGTGATCACGAGCGACAGCCGGACGATGGGCCACAGAGCCGCCCACAGTGCGGCGTCACCGTTCATTATCAGACTGATGGCACTCGCGCTATCCAACACTGCACTCCACATCCGAGTTGACGGTTCAGATAGGGCGTGTTTTGTTTGTTAAAGTCAATAATTGGAATTAGTGCACGAAAATGCAGTTCAACGCAGGCCTGCTCCTTCTCACGACTGCCGAAGCGGCCGACTACATCCGCATCAAGGAGCGCAAGCTCTATGAGCTGGTGGCGGAGCAGGCGATCCCGTGCACGAAGGTGACGGGCAAGTGGCTGTTTCCACGCGGCGATCTCGACCGGTGGCTGTTAGCTGGCATGGCGCGGCCGCTGGGCGTGGTGCCGGCTGAGCCGCCGCCAATTGTCGGGGGCAGTCATGATCCGCTGCTGCAATGGGCGCTGGCGGAGAGCCGGGCGGGCTTGGCGATCCTGCCGGAAGGGAGCGATGCCGGGTACCAGCGGTTCCTAAAGGGCGAGGTGGTGGCGGCGGCCATCCACTTCCACAGCCTCGATGACCCGGCAGAGGATGGCAACATCACCGCTGTGCGGCAGGAGCCGCTGCTCTACGATAGCGTGCTCGTGCACTTCTGCACCCGTGAACAGGGGCTGCTGGTCGGGCCGGGGAACCCGTTGGCTCTGAAGTCGTTGGCCGATGTCAAACGCACGGGGGCCAGGTTAGCCGTCAGGCCGCCAGGGGCGGGTGCCCAGCAACTGTTGCAAGCGCTGCTGAAGCGCGATGGCGTGCGACCGGGCGAGCTTGGCGCGCAGGTGCTGGCGCCGACCGGTCCTGACATCGCCCAGGCCATCCGTGCCAGGCATGCTGATGGTGGCATCGCCACCCGGGCGGTCGCCATGGCGGCTGGTCTCGATTTTGTGCCGCTGGTGCTGGAGCGGTTTGATCTGCTGATGCGGCAGCGGGACAGTTACCGTGCGCCTCTGCAGACCTTGCTACAGCTGCTTAGAACGCCCAAATTCGCGGCCCGCGCGGCGGAATTAGGCGGCCTTGATGTGTCGCAAGCTGGCGCTGTGCGCTGGGCCCCTTAGGTTGCCATGG
>JAYSVA010000435.1:0-6155 GCA_043718785.1 Hyphomicrobiaceae bacterium | reverse complement strand
AGCGCCTCGACAAGTTGTCGGCGATCGCCAAGTCGCAACAGATCATCCCGACGCGGCTGACGTTCGTTGACATCGCCGGTCTCGTGCGCGGCGCGTCGAAGGGCGAAGGCCTCGGCAACAAATTCCTCGCCCACATCCGCGAAGTCGACGCCGTCGCCTACGTGCTGCGCTGCTTCGTCGACGACGACGTCACCCACGTCGAAGGCAAGATCGATCCGCTGGCCGACGCCGAAACCGTCGAAACCGAGTTGATGCTGGCCGACCTCGAAGGCTGCGAAAAGCGCCGCACCGCCGCCGAGAAAAAGGCCAAAGGCGGCGATAAGGAAGCCATCGAACTGATCAGCTTGCTCGACAAGGCATTGCCGCTGTTGCGCGAAGGCAAACCGGCTCGCCTCGCCAAGCTGAAACCGGAAGAAGAAGCGGGCTACAAGGCCCTGCAGCTACTCACTGCCAAACCAGTGCTGTATGTCTGCAACGTCGACGAAGGCTCGGCCGCGACCGGCAACAAGTACTCGGCTGTGGTCCAGGAGCAGGCGAAGAAAGAGGGGGCCCGCGCCGTCGTGATCTCGGCCAAAATCGAGAGCGAATTCTCCGGCTTGTCGATTGATGAGCGCGCAGAATTCCTGAAAGATCTTGGCCTTGAGGAAGCGGGCCTGAGCCGCCTGATCCGCGAGGGCTATTCGCTGCTCGGCCTCGTCACCTACTTCACCGTCGGCCCGAAAGAAGCCCGCGCCTGGACCATTACCGACGGCACCAAAGGCCCGAAAGCCGCCGGCGTCATCCACACCGACTTCGAAAAAGGTTTTATCCGCGCCGAGACGATTGCCTACGAGGACTACATTAAGTTCAACGGCGAAGTTGGCTGCAAAGATGCCGGTAAAATGCGGCTCGAAGGCAAAGAATACATCGTCAAAGACGGCGACGTCATGCACTTTCGGTTCGCAAACTAGGGCCCACCCACTGGTTCCCCGGAATTTGCAGCCCTTCAGGGCAGAAAATATCCGGGGCCTTCACTGCGTCGGACTGGGCACGTCAGCGCCTAACTTTTCTGGGGAAGATCCCGGATATGTCGGCGGGCTGAACGCCGACGGGCGCGCCGGGAAACCGGACTCGGTCTGTCCATCGGCATGGCTCGCCAAGTGCTGCAATGCCAGACCAATCGCACCGAATGCCCCGTTCCCGCCACCGACACCCGCGCCCGCCAGCTCTACTGCCAAAGCTGGGGCAAAGATTCGCGACTGTGCAAGGGGGCGTGAGGGTAGCCAGTACAGGCGTCGGTCCCCGACGGTCCCGGCAACTGGTATCGGGATTGCTCATTTTGGGCTAAATGCAACATGACAAAAGCATCTCCAACGCGAGAACGCCCCGATGCTAAACCACCCCCCGCTCCCCCAATACGAGGTCTACGCGCTGCGCTATGCGATGCGGGAGGCGCGGCGGGCGGACAACTTTATCGGCGGCGATCCGCACGATAGTCCGATGCCGATGGACTATTACACCTGGATCGCGGTGGGGCCATCGGGGGCGGTGATCATCGACACCGGCTTCACCGAGGCGATGGCGCTGACCCGCAAGCGCCAGTTCCTGCGCTGCCCCGTAGAGAGCATGAAGCTGCTCGGCGTCGATGCCCGCGATGTGCGGGATGTGATCCTGACGCACATGCACTACGATCACGTCGGCAATTTCGACAAGTTTCCGAACGCGCGCTTCCACCTGCAGGAGCGCGAGATGGCCTACGCGACGGGGAAATACATGCGCTATCCGCGCATCGGCCACAGCTATCATGTGGAAGATATCGTCGGCATGGTGCGGCTGAACTACAAGGGCAAGGTCGAGCTGCACGTCGGAATCACCGAGATCGCGCCGGGTCTCATCGTGCACCCAACGCCAGGCCATTCCGACGGCCTACAGTGCGTGCGCGTGCACACCCGGCGCGGTTGGCTGGTACTCGCCTCCGATGCCACGCACTACTACGAGAACATGGCAACCAACCGTCCGTTCACCACCGCCTTCCACATCGGCGAGATGATCGACGCCTACCGCACGCTGGAGAAGCTGGCGGCCTCGCCCCGCCTGATCATCCCCGGCCACGACCCCTACGTGATGAAAGAATACCCGGCACCGAAACCATCGCTGGCGGGCATAGCCGTGCGGCTGGATAGCGAACCCATCGCGCCCGCGCTGGTGTTTCCGGGGCCGGGGCATTGAGCCGATTTCCCAACCACCCCAGTTTCCCGGAAATCGTGTCGCCCAAGGGCCGCACGTTTATCCGGGATCTTCCCCAGCTGAGATTAGCCCCAATCGTGCCCCAACGAGACCGGTGAAGACCCCGGATATTTTCGGCGCAAAGCGCCCAAAATTCCGGGGAACCGGGGGGAGACGAAAGCGCCTCAGCGACCACCGCATTCAGGAGATCACCATGAAACCAGGCCGCGTTCATTACAGCCGCATTGACGAGGTGGTGTTCGGCACGCCCGCCGCCATCGCGGTTGCCGACATGGTCGGGCGGATGGGCAGCCAGCGGGTGTTCCTGATGGTCAGCGGCACGCTCAATCGCGAGACCGACGAGATCGAAAAAATCCGTCGCGCGCTTGCCAACAAATGCGTTGGTACGTTCGACCGGGTGCCCGCGCATACGCCACGCAGCGCCGTGATTGCCGCAACAGCGCAAGCCCGGGCTGCCCGCGCCGACCTGATCGTCACCATCGGCGGCGGCTCGGTCACGGATGCGGCCAAGGTCGTGCAGCTGGCGCTCGCCAACGATGTCACCACGGTGGACGGGCTCGACCTGTTCCTGCCTGCTAGCGGCCGTCGCAACCAGCCGCCGAGCCGCCCGCCGTCAGTGCGCCAGATCGCGGTGCCGACGACGCTGTCAGGCGGCGAATTCTCAGCTGTGGCGGGGGTGACGAACGAAGCCCGCAAGTTCAAGGAATCGTTCCGCCATTCACTCATGGTGCCCGCCGCAATCGTGCTCGACCCCGCGATGACGCTGCCGACGCCGGAATGGCTGTTTCTGTCGACCGGCATCCGCGCCGTTGATCACTGTGTGGAAGGCATCTGCGCGGCGGAGGCGCATCCGTTCGGCAACGCCCAGGCACTGCAGGGCTTGACCCTGCTCTCACAAGGCTTACCCCGCGTGAAGGCCAACCCGACCGATCTCGCCGCCCGGCTGGATTGCCAGATGGGCACGTGGCTATCGATGGGCGCGATCTCGAGCGGGGTGCCGATGGGGGCCAGCCACGGCATCGGCTACGTGCTCGGCTCCGGCTTCGGCGTGCCGCACGGGCACACCTCGTGCATCATGCTGCCAGCGGTGATGCGGTGGAACAAGTCCGTCAACGCCGCTCAACAGGCGCAAGTTGCGGCTGCCATGGGATGCCTCGGCGGCGATGCGGCGGACGCGTTACAGGCGCTGATCGGTGGCCTCGGCATGCCAACGCGGCTCAGCGACGTCAACATCGGCCGCGACCGCTTCGCCTGGATCGCGGATCAGGCCATGAGCACCCCCTGGGTCCCCCGCAACCCCCGCCCCATCGGCAGCCCCGCGCAAGTGTTGGAGATACTGGAGCTGGCGGCCTAGGCATTGCAATAAACGCGGAACCCGAGCACGTCATTGTCCTGCACCCCCAGCTTAAACTAAACTGGTGCGACGCCAATCTGGCTCGTCAGATCATCACAACCGCACGAACCGCATCGTCGCTTCCAGCCGGTTGGGGAACGCCAGGGCGAACGGGCCATCGCGGTACTGGCCGCTGATCTGGGTGTCGATGCGGTAGCCGCAATCTGCCGCCAGTTGGGCCCATTCGGGCTGGGTCAGGTAGTCGGCTTTGACCATGCCGCCGAAGGGGATGTTGCCCATCGCGTCGAGGGCGAACAGGCGGGCGTGATCGAGGCGTGAGGCGGCAACGTGATCCTTAATGTAGATCGGGCCGCCGCCGACGACACGGGCACATTCCCGCATCAGGCCCGCCCGGACGGGGATCGGCACGTGATGCATGACGTTGCTGAAAGTGATGCAATCGAACGAAGCATCCAGGAACGGCAGTTTGTCGCCGCCATAGACCCGCGTTTCGATATCGAGCGTCTTGAGGTAGCGGTCATGCACATCGACTGACGTCACGTGCGGGATGGCGAACAGCTCCTTCATCGCCTGCGCGATGATGCCGGTGCCGCCACCGACATCGAGCAGGCGCTGATGGGCAGGGTTCCACAGCTGCCGCAGCGATTGCAGCAGTACCAGCTGATAGGTCGGCAGATGCCGCCGGTACAGCGGGATATGGCGGCCGAATAGCGACTGCACGGTCAGCAGCGAAAAATCGGGAGTTGTAGGGGCGATCATGGGGCACTCGGCGGCGACGCAGTGGGGGAGGCGGCGGGGGATGTGGACGAGCGGACGATGGCCCAGCGGCTGGCAGCGAAATTCCAGGCCATCATCACGACCGTGGCAACCGGCGCGGCAATGACGACCGACAGCCCCACGATATCGCACAGGATGAATAGCAGCGCGAGCGTGACGGGATAGTTCGCGGCCATGCTGACCGCATAGCGCCAGAACGCTGCAAAACTGGGCGTTTCCTGGAACGTGAATCGGACGTGCAGGGCGAAGCCGAGCAGCACCACCAGCACATACGAGATGGCGCACGATATCGCATAGTGGATCTGCCAGCGGTCGGCACCCAGCATGATAGCGTTGTGGGCGATGGCGCAGAGCAGCCCGACGGCCATAAAGCGGGAGGGCAGGGCGAGGGCCTTCATACCCCCGCTCCCAGCGTGTTCTTGCGCGATAACGTCACGTAGACGCAGGCGTTGTCCTTGGTCACCCAGGCGGGCGTGACCTTGTCCTCGATCGCCGCCTTCAGGTTCATGACGACGGCGACGCCGCCCGCCAATGCGGGCCCGACCACCGGGATTTTCCGCAGCGCCACGGCAAAGCAGGTCAGCCGCACCATCGTCGTCCAAGCCAATGGGCCGACGACGGGAATGCACTCCGTCACCTCGAATCCGCCGACGGCCAGATCACCGACCAGGCCTTCGCGGGTCCAGCGGCGGTGGTCCTCGGGGTGCGGGTGATACAGCCAGGTGCCGTGGGTGGTGAGCAGCAGCAGGCCGTCATCGCGCAGCACGCGGGCGGCCTCGCTGAAGTAGGTGTCGAGGTTGCGCACGTGTTCGAGCACCTGGAATGACACAACGAGATCGGCACTGTTATTGGCGCTGCCGACGATGCCAGCAGGCGTGATCGCCACATCCGCCGCGTCGCCGAAATCCGCGCCGATATAGGTGACGCCCCGGCTGGTAAACAGCGAGGCATAGGGCTTCGCCCCGCAACCGAAATCTAGTGCGGTTTTGTTGAGGCCGGCAATGCGGTCGGCCATCGCTTTGATCGCCGTGTGCATGCCGCGCAACACGAGCCAGTCTGTATCCCACAGCCGCGGATGCAGGCGCCGCTGTTGCTCAAACGTCAGGCTCGCCTGGTGCGGAGCCGACGACGGCCGTGCCGCTGTCGCCGCTGTACTGGATGAAACCGTGGTCATGCCATGTCCTAGCCGCTGGCCCGACGCAGGCCAACCCCCTGCAACGAGCTTCTTGCGTCGGTTCTATGGCACACCGGGCTTAGGCGCAGCCAGTGGCAATAGGTTGCGGGCAAACACAATCGGGTAGGAGGCGGGATTGCTCCCGGGATCGCCCCCGGCCTTCACTCTCAAATCGCCCGGATCTTTTCGACGGACTGGGGTGTGGCACCGCGCTGGCGGGCGAGCATTAGCTTGTTGAGCGCGCCGATGTAGGCCTTAGCCGACGCCACCAGCGTGTCCGGGTCGGCGGCTTTGGCGGTAACGGTGCGGCCAGCTTCCTCCAGACGAACGGACACCTCGGCTTGCGCATCGGTGCCAGCGGTTACGGCATGCACCTGATAGAGCTCCAACACGGCCTCATTCGGTACCAGCATCTTGATGCCGTTGAAGATTGCGTCAACCGGGCCATTGCCTGTGGACTGCACCGTTGACTGCTTGCCGTCGATATCCAGCACCAACGTCGCCGACTGCGGCGAGAACGTACCGGCGATCACCGTCATGGCGACGACCTTGATCCGGTCGGTGGCGACAGCGATGCTCTCGTCCACCAGCGCCTCGATGTCCTCGTCATAGATGTGCTTCTTG
>JAYSVA010000434.1:0-2828 GCA_043718785.1 Hyphomicrobiaceae bacterium | reverse complement strand
TTCGCGGGGCAGCTGAGCGACAGCATGATCAAAGGAATCCGCATCGAATACGCGGGCGAGATCGCGACGCTGAACGTTAAGCCGTTGACGGCGGCGGTGATCGCGGGTGTGCTGCGTCCGGCGCTGGCCGACATCAACATGGTATCCGCCGGACAGATCGCCCGGGACCGCGGCATCGGCGTCGACGAGGCGACGCGCCGTCAGGATGGCGCTTACGAGAGCTACGTCCGCGTTACGGTGAAAACCGACAAGCACGAGCGCGCGGTGGCGGGTACGGTGTTCTCGGATGGCAAGCCGCGCATCATCCAGGTCAAAGGCATTGAGATGGAAGCCCAGTTCTATCCGCACATGCTGTACGTCACCAACGACGACAAGCCTGGCTTCATTGGCCGTGTCGGCGCATTGCTGGGGGAGCTGGGTATCAACATCGCCCGTTTGAATCTGGGGCGGGACAGGCCGGACGGCGACGCCATAGCGTTGATCGCTGTTGATCAGCCGGTTGATGCCGCAGCGATCAAGCGCATCGAAGCGTTCCCCAACGTCCACCGCGCCCATCGGTTGGTGTTCTGAGTCCGGATTGTCGGATCAGGACAAACCAAAAAAGGCGGCCCGCACGGGCCGCCTTTTGCACTTTCGCAGCTCGCGCGCTTAGCGCGAGTAGAATTCGACGACGAGGTTTGGTTCCATGACGACTGGGAACGGCACGTCCGAGAGGCTCGGGATGCGGGTCAGCTTGGCGGTCATCTTGCCGTGGTCGATTTCGATGTAATCCGGGGTATCGCGCTCGGAGCTTTTCGAGGCTTCGATCACCATCGCCAGCTGGCGTGATTTCTCGCGGACCTCAACGACGTCGCCGACTTTGCAACGATAGCTGCTGATGTCGCACTTGCGGCCATTGACTGTGATGTGGCCGTGGCTGACGAACTGGCGCGCAGCGAATACGGTCGGCACAAACTTGGCACGATAGACCACAGCGTCGAGGCGGCGCTCAAGCAGGCCGATCAGCTGCTCGGACGACGAGCCTTTCATGCGCGAGGCTTCGTCATAGATCTTGCGGAACTGACGCTCGCCGATGTTGCCGTAGTAGCCTTTCAGCTTCTGCTTCGCGCGCAGCTGCTGGCCGAAGTCCGACAGCTTCGAGACGCGGCGCTCGCCGTGCTGGCCTGGGCGGCTCTCACGCTTGTTTAGCGGGCTTTTCGGGCGGCCCCAGATATTTTCGCCAAGGCGGCGGTCAATTTTGTGTTTAGCATTGACGCGTTTAGTCATCCTAGCACTCCATGGTTCCCAATGAGGGAATCTGATTAAGGTTGGAGCGCCCCCTCCTCTACCCAGCAGCTGCTGGAGCGACAGATCAGCGGGATTTACCGAAGATCACGGGTGCGCAAATCAAACGCGGGCCCCGAAGGACCCGCGTTCTCTTATCTACCTATGTCGCTAGGGCCTTAGCGTCAACCGCTAAATCCCGGCTTCGTCAAGGTTTCTTCACTGGAGCCGCCGCCGGTGCCGCAGCGGCTGGCGCGGCCGATGCGTCGGTCGCTTTCGGCAATTCCGGGCCAGTTTTTACGTAGGCCGAGATTAGTTCCTTAACCTTGGTGCGCTGTTCGTCGGTGCAAGTTTTGGCGTCGGCCGGTGTTGGTGCGATTTTGACTTCGGCCGGTTTGCCGTCCGGGCTGGCTTCAACGAGCTCGATTTTACCCGTCAGCATCATCACCGTCGCGAGATGCAGCTGGTTAATGTAGATCATCTGCTGCTCGGACCACTTCTTCTTGCCATCCTCGCGACGCATCAGCGACTGGTAGTTCTGGACCTGTTCTGTCGGCAGTTCGCACATCTGTGCATGTGCGGTCAGGCGAGCTGCGCGGATCACTTCGCGCGCCACATCGATGGCAACTTCGGATTTCGCCCGATCGTTTTTATCGATGTCGACGGTGGTGCCGTCGGGCTTGGTGAAGCGGGCAGGCGTCAGGCCCCACGCGTAGTTCATGAACGACGATACGGTTTTGTCGCTGATGTCCTGCGCAGAGGCAGGGGCCACTGCCCCCACAAGTACTGAAAGAGTAATCATCGGCGCCATAAAGGCTGCCGCGACGAAGCGCCCCCGCGCCTGTGCTGTCGGATTTGACCCGGCAATCGCAGTCCCAAAACGGTTCATCGTGTTTACGCCTCTATTCGAAGATCGTTGTTGCGAAACTTGTGTGTTTAACGAAACTTGCTGCTTGAACAGGTGACAGCCACCGCTAGCCATAAACGAGTCACCAGCAACGGTTAACCGTTAATCGTTGTGTAACCAACGTGTGTAGCCAGAATTGTGTCACCAATCGTACGCAACTCTGCAGATTGATCGAAACTCGAAGCAGACCAACGAGCCGGGTGGTCGTCTGCAATGTAGGCAACATCAAGGCAGCTCATGTGGATGACTTACGGCCCTGGCCTTTGCCTTTCGCGAGCGTTGCGACAATGCCACGCAAGGTGCGGATTTCCTGTTCGGTTGCCTCCATACGCGAAAACATAGAGCGCATGTTGCGCACTACGGTTTGGCGTTTGTGGGGCGGATTGAAGAAGCCCAGCAGTTCAAGATCTCCTTCCAGGTGCTCGAAGAAGCCTATCAGTTGTTCCTTGCTGGCGGGTTCTGATCCACGGTTTTGCGCGCCGGTTGATAATGGCTGTTCATAAGTCGTCACGCGGCCGAGCGTGCCGCCCTGCGTCATTTTAAGCCACTCGTAGCCGAGCAGCAGGGTTGCCTGCGCCAGATTGAGCGAGGCGAACTTCGGATTGACCGGCACCATCACGACGGCATCGGCCACAGCGACCTCGTCGGTCTCTAACCC
>JAYSVA010000433.1:0-6163 GCA_043718785.1 Hyphomicrobiaceae bacterium | reverse complement strand
GCTGCCGCCTGGCCGTGCCCGGCGCGGCCAGCGTCGGTCGGCTGCCCGACCTCATCCGCGCCCCCGCCTGACCGCCCGGCGTTTTGCCCCTGTTACGTACCGCCAAGCAATACTCGATGAACGCAATGCCCCAGGATGCCAAAATGACAACGGCAAGAGGCGCGGTTTTGAACTTGAGATGGCCATACCACGCCACCGTCATAAAGACGTTCGATGCGAGCAACAGCAGGATGGGCGCAACATGAGGCCAGGAAACCACTGGCAGTGTTGGAAACGTCATGCGATTGATGTCCGATCTAGGCGGCGAAGCGGCCTGACTGATCGGCATCATAAGAGCGCCGCAGCGCAAGTTGTCTAGGTGTTTGGTTAGGTGCTCAATAGCCGAGCGGAGCGGGCGACCAGAGTGCCGTGCTTGCGCAGGGCACTCCAGTCGTCGCCGCTAAGGTGGCCGGCTCAGCCCTCACATCCCCGGTCCTGGAGTTGACTTAAGGGAGAAGGGGTCATGGTTAAAGCGATTTGTGCGCAAAAATCTTGTGCCGCTTTAACCCAGCAGGAAAACATATTCTATCGCAGCAGGAACAATCAGTCGCAGCTGGCTGAAAGTTGGCAATTACTGCCGATTCCGTGATCAGAATTTCAGGCTCAAACCTGCGCGCACAGCGTGCTGATCTACGTTGCTTCGATCAATCGAGTTGATCGCGGTATTGCCGAAGTCTGCTCGTCCGAAGTCGGTGTAGCGATACTCGATGCGGGCGCTGATCTTATTGGTCAGCATATGCTCGACGCCGACACCGGCAGTCCAACCGTTACGCACATCCGAGTAACTAGCAAAGCCTTGGTCGACCTTGACATCGCCGAACGCCCAACCAGCGGTACCGTAGAACAGTGTGCGGTCATAAGCTAAGCCAAGGCGACCGCGCAACGAGCCCTGCCAGTCGATTGCAGTGCTATGCGGTGAACCTAGCGAGCCAACCCCATTACCCTTCTGGCCGGATGTCTCCAAGTCGGCTTCGAGACCGTAGACGAGGTTGCCACGCTGGAAATTGTAGCCGGCGTGTACGCCACCAAGCCAGCCTTCCGACTTGTAGTCATAAGCCTGATTGAACCCTGCTGACGGGCCAGAGCTGGCTTCGGTATTACCCCCGCCGTAGCCGAGCTGCACGCCCAGATACATGCCGCTCCATGAGAACGGCTGACTGTATTCAATCGGCGGCAACGACGATTGCCGAGACGGACTACGGTACGGCCCAAGATCAGCTGCTAGTACGGGTCCAGCAACGGCGACCACAGCTGCAAATGATGTGGCTGCGATGACAATAGAACGGATGTTGGTCTTCTGCATTGATTGCGAACTCCACTTTGATTGGTCGCGACCGTGTCGTCGAAATGTGTCAGAAATCAGGGTCTTATTTGTCAGGGATTAGGTATTTGCCTGCCGCAGACGAAAGTGGGCCACCGATGATGCAAGGCAACCCAAACTCGACATGGCCGGTCGCACCCGCAACGATGCATCCGAGTGAAATCAGGGTGGTGCCAGCCTGCGCCCACCACTGCAGGTTGCGCTTTTTCTCGGGCCCCTTGATCTTCAACTCTTCGATCGCCGCAACTGCATCGCGCCGCACCCGTGCGACTTCAAAGGTTTGGGCCGCCTCGACAATGTCACTCAATGCTTTGTCGATTGGCTTTTTCTGACGAGGAATCTCAGCCTCCAGAAAACGTGCCAGATCGACGTCACGCATGGCATTATTGGCCAACGTCCAGCGTGCCATGCCGGCTATCGTCAGCTTTTCCAGGTCGTTGGCTTCTTTGACCCAGGCGAGCGCGCTAATGATCCGCCGCACCGGCGCAAAATCGCCTGAGGCGAAGTAGTAGCCCCAATTCGTGTCAAGGGTGAGCGGACCAGTCTCCAGGCCGAGCTTGTCGAGCGGCAAGGTTTTGCCCGTGAGAAAGCGGTCAATCAGCACCCGGCGTGCGGGCATCCGCTCGGTGAAGGTCTCAAGCAGCACCTTCCAATCCGGCAGGCCGGAATAGGCGATAGCCCGAATGATCGCCACCTGATCCTCAGGCGGCAACGGGAACATGCGCTTCACCAGCGCCTCTGCGGTATCGCGGTTGGAGCCCAACACACCTGCCATGAAACCAACGTATACGCCTGTCGACTCGATCTCACGGAACACGCCCATACCGCTGAGCGCCTGGACGAGCTCCGGCAGCCGCTTCGGTTCGGGCTTGACCCGGTACTCTTTCATGTAGCGCTGGATCTGATCGGGGCTGGTGAACTTTTGCGGCGCACCGAGCTGAGATGCAGCGGGTAATACCCGTTTAGCAGCGCGGGGCGTCGCGGCGTGGGACGCAGCCGCGAAGCCCAGGAAAACCAGGCAAGAAACCGCGTAGCTGATGAATTTCCTCATGCTGCCAGAGCGTTAGTCGTCGGCATGGCGGATTTGTGGCATCTACGACGAGAGCACTAGATCTCAATCGGCTTGCGTATCGACATAAAGATATGCTTATGTCCTGAAACGTTGCCGAGGAGTTAGATCGTTGCGTCGAGCTAGGCCAGCACAGTTATCGTCACGGGATGCTGTCACCGCATTAAAGGCGGCGGCGGAGCCTACGCGCCTGCGTATTTTGGCGCTGCTGGCAGCTGGCGAACTCAACGTGACAGATCTCACCCGCATTCTTGGCCAGAGCCAGCCGCGCATCAGCCGGCACGTCAAACTGCTCAGCGAAGCCGGCCTGATCGAGCGCTTTAAAGAAGGCAGTTGGGTGTATTTTCACCTGACCCACACCAGCCACGATGCCAACGCCACGGGGAATGCATCGCTAGCGCGGGCACTGCTGGATTTCGTCGATCCCAGCGATCCCAGCCTCGTTCGTGACCGCGAGCGGGCGGATGCGCTGAAGCTCGAACGGCAATCAGCCGCACAGGCCTTCTTTGCCGAACATGCCGCCAAGTGGGATGAAATCCGCTCGCTGCACGTGGCTGAAACCGAAGTTGAAGCGGCAATCGTCGCGGCCATCGACACTTCGAGCAACAGCGGTCGCCCGGTCGACCTGCTGGTCGATCTCGGCACCGGCACTGGCCGGATCCTGGAATTGCTCGCCGGGCACTACAACCGCGGCCTTGGGATTGACGTGAACCAGGCAATGCTGGCGTTCGCGCGCGCCAATCTGGTTGCCGCAGGACTGACGGGCGGTGCCTCAGAGCGCAGCACGGCACAGGTCCGGCATGGCGACCTATATCATCTAGGCCTTGCAGACGGCGTCGCCGGGGCCGTAATCATGCATCAAGTGCTGCACTTTCTCAGCGATCCGCAGGCAGCGGTGCGGGAAGCCGCGCGCATTCTGGCACCGAGTGGACGTATGCTGATCGTCGATTTTGCCCCCCACAATCTAGATTTCCTCCGCGAAACCTATGCCCACGAACGGCTCGGATTTCCTGCCGCAACGGTCGAGCAATGGCTCCGTGAAGCCGGGTTAAAGACGTCCCGGGTGCAAAACCTGATCATGCCGCCAACGTCTGCCACGACTGAAAATCAACTGACCGTATCACTTTGGCTAGCCACACGTCCGGCACTGGCAACGAAGTCCGGAACGGATGCCGCCCCACAGTCCATGGAGACAACCCAATGACGCTCCGCTCTGTACCGACAGCCGCCCCAGCATCAGAGCGCCGCAGCCGCATGATCGGTTCCGGCGAAATCGACGTGTCGTTCGAGTTCTTCCCACCGAAGAATGAAAAAATGGAAGAAGCCCTGTGGGCCGCCGTTCGCCGCTTAGAACCGATGGGGCCGGAGTTCGTCTCCGTGACTTACGGCGCTGGTGGATCAACGCGCGAGCGCACCCACAACACCGTATCACGCTTGGTGAAGGAAACCGGCCTGAAACCGGCAGCTCACCTGACCTGCGTCGGTGCCACCCGTGACGAAGTTGACGAGGTTGTGCGCGGTTATTGGGCGGCCGGCGTCCGCCACATCGTTGCACTGCGCGGCGATCCGCCCGCTGGCGTCGGCACGGCCTACACCCCGCATCCGAACGGCTACGCGACGGCTGCCGATCTGGTGGCTGGCATCAAGAAAATCGGCAACTTCGAAGTCTCGGTCGGCGGCTATCCGGAAATGCACCCGGAGAGCCCGTCCATTGCTAGCGACATCGAGCATTTGAAGGCCAAGGTTGACGCTGGCGCTGACCGCATCATCACGCAGTTTTTCTTCGACAACACGCATTATCTGCGGTTTATCGAGAAAGCCCGTGCGGCAGGCATTTGGTGCCCGATCCATCCGGGCATCGTGCCGATCCATAACTTCAAGCAAGTCGCGAGCTTCGGGGCCAAGACCGGCACGACGATGCCAGCCTGGCTCGCACGCCGCTTTGATGGCTTGGATACCGACCCGGCAACCACGCATCTAGTGGCTGCTGCTGTGGCTGCCGAGCAGGCGATGGACCTCGTCGATCACGGCATCAAGCACATCCACTTCTACACGCTAAACCGGGCTGACCTTGTTTACGCAATCTGCCATCTTTTAGGCTTGAGACCACGCCAGATGACCGCTGAATTGCGGGCCAGTGCCTGACTTGCCGGTAGGTTGGGTCAAGCTTTTGCGCGACCCAACAACTTTGATCACCACCCGTGGATTGTTGGGTCGCGCAAACGGGCTTGACCCAACCTACAATTCGAAGCCGATTTCGAGAGTTGCCAACATGCCAAAGTCCTCCATTCTGCCAGCACTGCGCACCGCCGCTGAGCAACGCATCTTGATCATCGACGGGGCGATGGGCACCATGATCCAGCGTCACAAGCTGGACGAAGCCGCGTATCGCGGCACGCGCTTCGCTGACTGGCACCGTGACGTCAAGGGCAACAACGACCTGTTGGTGCTGACCCAGCCGGAGATCATTCAGGGCATTCACGAAGAGTACCTGGAAGCCGGTGCCGATCTGATTGAGACCAACACGTTCAATGCGCAGCGGATCTCTATGGCCGATTACGGCATGGAAGATCTGTCGTATGAAATGAACGTTGTCGCCGCACAGCTGGCACGCAAGGCTGTCGATAAGTACAACAAGAAAACGCCTAGCCAACAGCGCTTCGTTGTCGGGGCCATCGGACCGACCAACCGCACCGCCTCGATCTCGCCGGATGTCAACAACCCGGGCTACCGCAACACCTCCTTTGATGAATTGCGCGAGTGCTATGTCGAGCAGACCAAGGCGCTGATCGAGGGCGGCTCCGACATCATCATGATCGAGACAATCTTTGATACGCTGAACGCAAAAGCCGCTGGTTTTGCCGTGCTCGAAGCGTTCGAGCAGGTCGGGATCACCCTGCCACTGATGATCTCCGGCACGATTACCGACCGTTCCGGTCGCACGCTGTCCGGCCAGACCGGCGAAGCATTCTGGTACTCGATGCGCCACCTCAAGCCGTTCGCCATCGGCCTGAACTGCGCGCTCGGCGCCGAAGCCATGCGCCCGTACCTCGCCGACCTGTCGAAGATCGCCGACACCTACGTCTCCGCCTACCCGAACGCCGGGCTGCCGAACGCCATGGGCGAATACGACGAGACCGCCCACGAAATGGCCTGCCAGATCGAGCCGTGGGCGAAGGAAGGCCTGCTCAACATCGTCGGCGGCTGCTGCGGCTCAACACCGGAGCACATCGCCCACATCCGCGCGCACGTGAAAAAACACGCCCCCCGCAAGGTGCCGAAGATCGAAACGCGGATGCGGCTTTCAGGGCTTGAAGCGTTCGTGCATGGTTGATGGTGAGAGCAAACTACAACTTGGGCGACAGGGCAGTTTTATGGTGAAAGATATAGTCGATGAGAGCGTGGCCGGGACTTATGAGGCGTTGACTGAGGCTCGCAAAAAACTCTTGATTTTGCGATATTTTATGAAATCAGACACCGTTTTTGAAAAGTTGGTCCTGACAGTTTCGATTCTGGGACCCGAAGGAAGTCAAGTGGTCTTTCATTCCTTTGATGCCGAACATGGCATGGAAGATCCAAAAACTGCGGTGTCTGTCGCCGGTTTGGTTGAGAAGGCCTTGTGCACTGAGATTGCGCATCACTAGTGTCCGGCTAACTCGTGAACAGATTCAACTGGTTACCGACCTCCTGATCTTCAGATGTGGGCTGATCTTGCGACAAAGCCTTTAGAATGG
>JAYSVA010000432.1:0-6163 GCA_043718785.1 Hyphomicrobiaceae bacterium | reverse complement strand
GCGCCGCCTTGTACGCCATCGACGTGTCGAAGTGCCCGGCCATGTTCTTGTACAGCGCATCCCCCGCGTTCTGGCCATCGACCACGGCGGCCATGCGTTCAAACGTTTCGATGACCTGCTCGCGGCTCACCACACCATGCAGCAACCAGTTGGCAATATGCTGGCTGCTGATGCGCAGCGTGGCGCGGTCTTCCATCAGGCCGACGTTGTGGATGTCTGGCACTTTGCTGCAACCGACTCCCTGGTCGATCCAGCGGACGACGTAGCCGAGGATGCCCTGGGCGTTGTTGTCGAGCTCGGCCTGGATGTCAGCAGGCGGCCAATTGGTGTTGGTGGCGACAGGGATCGTCAGGATGTGGTCGATGTTGGCGCGGGTGCGGGTTTTGTGCGCGGCCTGACGTTCACTGACGTTGACCGTGTGATAGTGCAGCGCGTGCAAGGTGCCAGCGGTTGGTGACGGCACCCAGGCGGTGTTGGCGCCGGCCTGCGGATGCGCGATCTTCTGCACCATCATGTCGGCCATGCGGTCCGGCATCGCCCACATGCCCTTGCCGATCTGAGCGTGGCCGGGCAGGCCGCAGGCGAGGCCGATATCAACGTTCCAGTCTTCGTAAGCCTTGATCCATGGCTGCGCCCGCATCTCGGCTTTGCGGATCATCGGGCCCGCTTCCATCGAAGTGTGGATCTCGTCGCCGGTGCGGTCGAGGAAGCCGGTGTTGATGAAGAACACGCGGTCTTTGGCTGAACGGATGCACTCCTTCAGGTTCACCGTGGTGCGGCGCTCCTCGTCCATGATGCCCATTTTCAGCGTGTTACGGGCGAGGCCGAGCGCGTCCTCGGTGCGGGCAAACAGCTTGTCGGCGAACGCAACTTCGGCCGGGCCGTGCATCTTCGGCTTGACGATGTAGATCGAGCCGGTGCGGCTGTTGCGGATGCCGCCACCGGACCCTTTAAGGTCGTGCATGGCGATAACCGACGTGATCATGCAGTCGAGGATGCCTTCGGGCGCGGGCAAGCCGTTCTTGTCGAGCACCGAGGTGTCGTCCATCAGGTGACCGCAGTTGCGGATCAGCATGACGACGCGGCCGCACAGCGACAGCGTGCCACCCGCTGGCCGCGTGTAGATGCGGTCGGCGTTGAGCTTGCGGGTCATCGCCTTGCCGCCTTTGTCGAACGTATCCGACAGGGTGGCGCGGTTGAGGCCGAGCCAGTTGCGGTAGGCGGCGACCTTGTCGTCCGGATCGACGGCGGCGATGCTGTCTTCGAGATCCATGATCGTGGTCAGGGCGGATTCGATGACGATGTCGCAAATGCCTGCGATGTCGGTTTTGTCGATGCCGTTGGTGCGGTCGATGCGGATTTCAGCGTGCAGGCCGTTGTGCTTGAGCACGATCAAGGTCGGGTTGGCGGCGTCGCCCTGGTAGCCGACGCACTGGTCAGCGTTCTTCAGGAACGTTTTGGTGCCGTCCAGGCGGCTGAGGAACAGGCGGCTACCACTGATCGAAATCGAGGTGACGTCGGCCCATGAACGCTCATCGAGTGGGGCGATTTGGTCGAGAAACTGGCGGCCATAAGCGATGACTTTGTTGCCACGGATGGGATTAAAGCCACCAGCGCGCGTGGCTCCGTCGGTTTCCGGCAATGCATCGGTGCCGTACAGCGCGTCGTACAGCGAACCCCAGCGGGCGTTGGCGGCATTCAGCGCATAACGGGCGTTCATGACCGGTACAACGAGCTGCGGGCCTGCGGTGACGGCGATTTCCGGGTCAACGTTGGTCGTGGTGACCTGGAAGTTCGGGCCTTCCGGCACGAGGTAGCCGATCTGCGCGAGGTAAGCCTTGTAGGCGACCATATCGAGCGGCTTGCCCTTACGTTCGCGATGCCACACGTCGAGCTTGGCCTGCATAGTGTCGCGAATAGCCCGCAACGACCGGTTTTCCGGGCCGAGGTCGTGCACCAGGTTGTCGAGGCCATGCCAGAACGACGCTTCGGAAACGCTGGTGCCGGGCAGCACTTCCATATTGATGAAGTCCCACAGCACTTTAGCGACTTTGATCCGGCCAGTTTGCACGCGCGTCGTCATTTAGAACCCTAACTGAGTTTTGCATTCAAAATTAAATCGTCGAAGCACACAGACCCAATTCCTCGCCCGGGGGCAATGGCGCAATATAGCGCATGATCATTTCGTCGGTGACTTCGGCCAGCGTGGCAGGTTGCCATTTCGGCGCTTTGTCCTTGTCGACCAGCAGCGCGCGGACGCCTTCGATGAACTCGCCATCCTCGTAAAGTCGTGTAACGAGCCGGTATTCCATGTTCAGGCAAGCCTCTAACGAGGTCTGGGCGCGGGCATAGCGCAAGGCCGCCAGCGTCAGTTTCAGTGCTTTCGGGGACTTGGTGCTGAGGTCACGCAAGGTGCGGGTGGCGAAGTCGCTGGGATGCGCTTCGAGGTGAGCGATGATGTCCTCCACCCGGTCATGGGTGAACGCCGCGTTGATCTCAGCGCGGTTTGATGCCAGCTTGCCGAGCGGGATGGTGCCCATCTCAAATGTTGCCAGGCACGCGGAAACGTCATCGGCTGTGCGCAGCTCGGTGAAGGGGGACATCATCTGTTGGCCATCCGGCGCTGGCCCTGCCGGGTTAAGCCACCTGCCCAAATCGCTCGCCTCAATGACATAATCAGCAAACCCTGCCTCGATGGCGTCGGCCGCGTTCATCCGCGCGCCGGTCAGCGCCAGATAGGTGCCGAGTTCGCCGCTGGTATGTGCCAGCAGCCAGGTGCCGCCAACGTCGGGAATGAGGCCAATGCTGGTCTCTGGCATCGCCAGCATCGATTTTTCGGTGACGACGCGGTGCGAGGCGTGCCCCGAAAGCCCGATGCCGCCGCCCATGACGATGCCATCCTGGATTGCGACGAACGGCTTCGGATAGCGGCTGATCAAGCTGTTGAGGTGGTACTCGTCGCGCCAGAAGCTGCGGGCAAACGCCGAGCCCTGCGTGTGGGCATGATAGAGCGACAGCACGTCGCCACCAGCGCACAGCGCCCGTCCGCCTGCGCCATCCAGGATGACCAGCTCGACGGCCGGATCGTCGGCCCAGAGCTGCAGGGCTGCAGTCATCGCGCCCACCATCGGATAGGTCAGCGCGTTCAGGGCCGTCGGCCGGTTCATGGTCAGGCGGCCGGCAGTACCTTCGACGCGGATCAATAGGTCATCGCTGCTCATGGACGGCTCCTTGGGTTCGTTAGTCCTGTCGAACACGGGGAGCGGCCCCATTGTCAACCCGCGCGGTCGCGTGCGACGGATGCGCGGCTGGTGCAACGCGGAGCGGCACAATGAAATGGGCATTCTGGCTGATCGGCGCGCTGGGTCTCGGCATCGTCGCTTATGGAACATACGTGCGCTGGATTGATCCACCGACCGTGGTGGGCGAAGGTAAAATCGAGGTTGCTGATCCTAAGGGCGGTGCCGCCAAAATCACCTTCCGGACCCGCACTGTTCAAGGTGGCGGCATCATCACCGAGCAAGTCGAGCTGTCCGGCGGCACCTGGATCGAGTGCAGCGGTGACTGCCGCGACGCCGTCCGCAAGGCAACGGTGGATTTCTGGGACGAGCAGCGGAGGAAAAAGTGAGGGAGGGGCAGAGATTGACCTTAGGAGGTTTTTCAAGTTAGATACAAAAAATATTATTTGTATCTAACTTTTAAGGTCGCCATGTGATGACGTCACTGCACCCAATACCGCTCCACTTCCTGACAATGTATGCCGATCTGGCTCAAGGTTTCGAATTCGACGATGTCGAGGTCGGCTCCGTTGTAGCGCGGAGCATTAACGGGCGGTCTTATCTCTATCTCACGTCCAAGGATGGCGCTGTACGGCGTCAGAGATCGCTCGGTCCGGCTGACGATCCCGAGGTTCAGGCAGCGGCTAAACAGATAACGGCCGCGGCAACTCGTGCTCGCACGATGCGGACGGTGGTTGCGACGTTGAAACAAAAGGCCCGAATTCCAGCGCCAACTTTGCCGATGGGCAAAGTGTTGGAGGTGCTGGCAAACGCGGGGTTGTTTAAGCGCGGCATGACACTTGTCGGCACGGCTGCCTATCAAACGTATCCGTGCATTCTAGGGTGCCATCTGCCAGATGTATCGTTCATTACAAACGATATCGATCTATCAATGGTTGAGTTCGTGTCCGGCGATCTTGATGACGATATGGAGGCCATTCTCCAGCGAGCTGACCCATCATTCCGGCCGCGATGGCACCCCGAAGATAAGCTGCCCAAGGTCTTTGAGGCGGACAGCGGGTTGCGTGTTGATTTGCTCACGAAGGCCGGCCGGGGGGCTCCGGCTGCCCGCAAGGTTGACGGTTTAAAATGTGCGGCGGCGGCCCTGAGTTTCCAGGAATACCCGGTGGAGGATACGATTGAAACCGTGTGCCTTTATGGGCGGGGGGTGCAGGTCCGGGTACCAACACCGCTGAAGTACGGCATCCACAAGTTGATCGTGGCGCGGCGGCGGAAAGAGCTGGCGAAACGCTCGAAGGATTTGGCGCAAGCTAGTGTACTGCTCCGTGCTCTTTCGGAAATGGACCATATGTCAGTGCAGGATGAGCTTGATGCAGCGCGATCACGCGGCAAAGCCTGGAGGAACGCGATTGATGCCTCGCTTCATGAGATCGGGCTGGCGCAGCTTTGAGCGCAGGTGGTTATGATCTTCTGTTCCCGCGCCATCCGCCGACCGGCCCAGATGATCAGCAGCACGCCGATGATGGCCGTGGCCAACGCTGGCAGCAGTTGCCAGTTGAACGGCGGCAGCGTGATCAGGCCGATGTAGGCGGCGGGCCATTGCACCAGGAAGGCGGCTAGTGGCATGAAGGCGCTGGTGGCGATGAAGTTCTCGGTGCGGATTTTGACGACGGCTGAGAAGCTCAGATAGGTCATGGCTGTAAACACCGCGCCGCCCGCGACCAAGGCCAGAACGATGGTCGGGCGGTGTAGCAGTTGCGCCTGCGTGGGGATGAGCGTGGTGGTGGGCAGCATACCCGCCGCCACCAGTGCCATAGCGATGCCTATTGCAGCAGCGGTGGCCGAGCATGTCACCAGTGTCACAAGTCCTGTCACCTGCATTTTGTCGAACACCGTTTTGGCGGCGCGGTTCTGCGGGTGGAATTCGCTGGCGAAGCCACGGATGTTGACTGTGATGGCGCAAATGGCGGCGGCGGCTAGCACGACCGGCACCGCCTTGGCATCGAGCGAGGGGAGCAGGGCGAAGAACGTCGCGACAATGGTGGCCGAGATAATGCCGGCACCACCCCATGCCAATGCGAGCGGGCGGCGTTTGAGCCAAACGTAGCCAATCGCCATTGATACGGGGATGGACAGGCGGATCATCAGGCTACCTTCGGCTGGCGGCAGGTAGCCGAGCAACATGACATAGCTGGATTCCATGAAGATGTTCGACAGGCCGACGACCCAGGTGTGCCCAGAGGTGATGACCGCGCGGGCGTTGGCACCGAAGCCCGTAATGGCGAGCAGTGCCACCGCTGAGACGAGCAGCGAGTACAGAATGAACACCGCCGTGTGGCAGCCCCAAGCATTCGAGATCGCGAAGATCACACTGAGCACGCCGATGGCCAGCACATACAGCCCGGCATCAATCCAGCCGCTCAGCGGTGTTGTGTCGACGGGTTTGGCCGCGGTATCAGTGGTCATGCGGTTGGCTGCCCGAAGCGGGCGAAGATCACTTGCGTATCCCCGTAGGTGCGGCGGTCAGCTTCGGTCAGGCTGGCGGGCAGGGTCACAACATTGCCAGCGCGTTCCTCAATGACAACCACGGCACCGGGGGCAAGCCATCCGCCACCGACCAGCGAGGCCAGGGCCGTGTCAGCCAGTCCCTGGTCGTAGGGTGGGTCGAGGAACGCCAATGTCACCACATCACGTGGTCCCGCTGAGCCCAAATCCGTCGCGTCGCGGCGGAAAATTTTAGATTCGCCAGTTAACCCGAATGTCTCGATGTTGCGCCGGATGAGCGCGCGGGCCTCCGTGTCGGTTTCGATGAAGACGCAGTACGCCGCACCCCGTGATAGCGCTTCAAGCCCGAGCGCTCCCGTGCCCGCAAACAGATCGACGACGCGCGCCCCCTCCAGGGTGAAGCCGGGCATGCCGTGCGC
>JAYSVA010000431.1:0-15283 GCA_043718785.1 Hyphomicrobiaceae bacterium | reverse complement strand
TGGAGGTGGCAATCCCGTTTCCCGAGGTCATCGTCACCATCCGCGCCCGCTCCGACGCGACACCTGAGCAACTGGCCACCCTGCAGCGCGATCTCGGCCGCTTCTGCCCGATTGCCCAAGTGCTGCGCCGCGCCGGGTCCAACGTAACCGACGTGTGGGAACTGCGGCCGCTCTAGTGCCGTCGAGCCTAATGTATGCCTCTTTCGGATTTTCTCCTCCTCCCCCTTGAGGGGGGAGGACCGCACGGCTCGATTTTTGTACTTCACAAAAATCGAACTTGCCGTGCGCGGTGGGGGTGACTTCGTGCGGCTGGATGTGGGGCCTAAAGTCACCCCCACCTCACGATGGCATCGCTGCGCGAGGCCATCGTTGTCCTCCCCCCTCAAGGGGGAGGAGGCGAAAATCGGCAGGATGGAGTAAGACTTAGAATGCCTGCTGAGAGCTCTTTGAGAGAGTAGGATTTTCACCAAAGTCCGCAAGGACACTTTCCGGAAATCCTCAGCTATTGATCTTCGCGCCTTCGGCTAGTTTTTCGCGCAGCTCGTCGTTGGTCAGCACCCAGCCGAGGCAGCGGGCGACGTTCTGCAGGCCGAGGATGTCGAGGTCGTCGCCGTACATGCTGGCAACGCAGTCGGACAGCACGATCACCCGATAGTCGTGGTTGAACGCCGTGAACGCGGTGTTGAGCACGCAGGTGTTGGTGTTGATGCCCATCAGCACCACGTTCTTGATGCCCAAGGTCCGCAACAGGTTGTTCAGATCGGTGCCATGGAAGCAGTCCAGCCGCTTCTTGTTGTCGATGACATAGTCACCTTTGGCATAGAGTTCCGGGATCAGCTCAGTGCCCTTTGAACCCTCGACGTTGTGGCCGTTGACGGTGGAACGACGCCCTGGCGTCAGGCGATCTTCATCGGTGGTCGCTTCGTGCAGGGCATGCCAGAACGGGTTGACCATGCCTTCGCTGCCCAGGCCCGGGATATGCCGATAGACCAGCTTGATGTGGATCACCGCCATGCCGTCCGCACGGGCCCGGTCGAGTGCGACTTTGGCGTGGCTGATCACCCGCGCCGCATCCTCCGGCTTGGCGGGCATCGTCGCCACCGCCATATCGAGATGGCCGCGATGCATATCGATGGTCAGGATCGCGGTTTCGCGCGGGCGCAGAACCAGCGCCTTCTTCAGGTTCGCCCCCATCACTGAGCGGTCGACGATTTCGATGGATTTGGGATTAGCATTGCGCGTCGCGATTGCTGCTTTAGCTTTGGCCATGTTGATCTGTTCCTGGGTTAAACCTTACCGACCGGACGCTTCAGTCCGGCCATGGCTTCCAGCACGGTGCAAACCGCGCCGACATCTTCTGCATCACGGCCCATCGCCAACGCCGCGTCATAGAGCGCCCCGGTCAGACTGAACAGCGGCGTCGGACAGTCGAGATCCGAGGCGAAATCGCCGATCACGGTCATGTCCTTTTTCCAGGTGCGCGAACGCATGGTCGCGGGCAAATAGTTGTTGGCCGCCATCATCGGCGCGCGCAGTTCGAACACCCGTGACGTGCCAGCGCCCGAGCTGATCACGTCGACGATCTGCTTCGGGTCGAGCCCGGCTTTCATGCCCAGCACCATCGCTTCGGACGCGGCGACGTTGTGGATGGCCACCAGCAGGTTGGCGACCAGCTTCATTTTGGTGCCGTTGCCGAACGCACCGAGGTTCTGCACCTTGCGGCCAAACCCCAGGAACACTGCATCCAGCCGCTTGATCGCGGCGTCATCACCGCTGGCGTAGATCACCAAGTCCTTGGTTTGCGCTTGGCTGCCGGTGCCGGACAGCGGGCAATCCAGGGCGATATGCCCGGCATCGGTGAGGGTTTTGGCGAACGCCGTTTTGTCCTCAAGCGACAGGGTCGAGGTTTCAGCAACCGTCCGGGTTTTGGCCGACTGCGCCGCAATCGCTTTGGCGGTTGCGAGCACTGCCTTCGGGCTTGGCAGGCACACGAGAATATCGCTGGCCTTCTGGCAGAGGTCGGCCACGTCCTTGGCAATCTCAACCCCGGCTGTGCGGGCGGCCTCAACGGCAGTCGCATCGATATCGTAGCCGATCACCTTGATGCCGCTTCTCACCATGTTGCGGGCCATCGCCCCGCCCATGATGCCGAGCCCGATCATGCCTACCGTCGATGCCATGCTGCCCTCACGTGATTGCCGCTGCCGCTGCTGCCATCTCAGCGCGTTTGCACGACCGGGCGGAAGACGCCGCATTCGCATAGCGGCACTGCAGGTTTGCAGGGGCGTCTGCCGCAATCGCCGCAACGTTGATCGTTCCGCTCACGTCATCAGCTTTTGTAATTGCGTTCATCAGTTCAAATATCAGGATTTTCGGCGGCGTTGACATCAGACTGACCGGGCCGATTGTGACCACTCACCCGACGAGACCCGCCATGACTTCTCCCATCGTTCCCCCCGGCTCGAAAATTCCGCGTGACCGGGTGCCGTTCTCGGCCATCGTTGACCGCCCCAAGATGAAGCTGCCGGGCAATGGCCGCATCATCATCTGGTCCATCGTCAACCTGGAAGTCTGGGACATCTCCAGGCCGATGGCCCGCCAAGTCATCCCACCGCCGACCGGCGTGACACTGCTGCCCGACGTGCCGAACTGGAGCTGGCACGAATACGGCATGCGCGTCGGCGTCTGGCGCTTCTTCGATCTGTACAAGAAGCTCGGCATCGCGCCGACGCTGTCGATCAACGCCCGCGTTGTCGAAGACTATCCGCGCGTCGCCCAGCAAGCCAAGGATGCGGGCTGGGAGTTCATGGGCCACGCCTACGAGCAGGGCCCGATCCACCGGGTTGAAGATCAGCCCGCGATGATCAAGAAATCGATGGACGTGATCCAGAATTTCACCGGCATCAAGCCAATCGGCTGGCTCGGACCAGGCCTGACGCAGACCTACGATACGCCGGAAAACCTGGTGGCCGCTGGCGTCAAGTACATCGGCGATTGGGTCTATGATGACGAACCCACCGTCATTTCAACATCCAAGGGCCCGCTGGTGACGCTGCCGTACACGGTGGAGCTGAACGACATCCCGACGATGATCATCCAGCACCACGAATCCGGCTACTGGCAACAGCGCTGCGCCGACTATTTCGACCGGTTGTATGCCGAAGGTGCCGACCGTCCGCGCGTCATGGCCATCGCCATCCACCCGTATATCTCCGGCCAGCCGCACCGCATCAAATACCTGGAACAGGTCTACGACTACATCAACAAACACGACGGCGTCGTCCACATGAACGGCCCCGAAATGCTCGACTGGTACAACGGCGAACGCCAGCGCTTGGGGCTGGCGTGATGGCAGAGCAAGTTGGGCATTGCGCTGCATCCCTGCCTTGTCGGCCAGCCGGATCGGCACACCGGGAGCGGATCTGGTTGACCACGCCCGGTGCGATTGCGGCGGCTTGCGGCGAGCTGCCGATTGCGTAGGAAGTGGCCTTCGGCCGGACCAGGGCTTGCCCTGGACCCATTTATGGTAGCAGCAGTGACGAGCCTGAGGTGCGGCCGGCTTCGAGATCGGCGTGGGCTGCTGCGGCGTCAGCCAAGGCATAGCGCATGCCGACGTTTGGCTTCAGGGCACCCTTGGCGATCATCTCAAACAGGCGACCGGACGACAACGCAATGTCGGCTGCCGTGTTGCAATAGGTCGCCAGCGTTGGCCGGGTAAAGTACAGTGAGCCGAGCTTCTGCAGCGTGCTGGCTTCGACGGCGGGCGGCGCACCTGAGGTGGCACCGAACGACACGAAAATACCGCGCGGATACAGGCACTTCAGCGTTGTCTCAAAGGTGGCCTTGCCAATCGAATCGTAAACCACGGGCACGCCATTGCCGCCGGTGATTTCCTTGACGCGGGCGACGATGTCTTCCTTGTTGCGGTCGATCACCGCGAAGTAGCCGTTTTCCTTCGCGAGCTGGCACTTCTCCGGGCCACCGGCAACGCCGATCAGCTTGATGCCGATATCGCGTGCCCACTGGCCTGCCGCCAAGCCAACGCCACCAGCAGCGGCGTACATCAACGCGAACTGACCGGCTTTGACCGGCGCGCAACGCTCCAGCAGGTATTCAACAGTCATGCCCTTCAGCATCAAGCTAGCGGCGGCTTCATCGGAGACGCCATCGGGCAGCTTGACCAGCTTCTCAACCGGATAGTTGCGGTGGCTGGCATAGGAGCCGGGCGCGCCGCCGGCATAGGCCACGCGGTCACCCACAGCGAAGCCGGTAACGCCAGCGCCAACCGCCTCGATGACGCCCGCCGCTTCGTTGCCAGCGCCGCTCGGCATCGCCATGGGGTAGACGCCAGCGCGCTGGTAGGTGTCGAGATAGTTGATGCCGATGGCGGTCTGGCGGATCAGCACGTGGCCAGCGCCGGGCGCGTCAATTGCCGCGGTTTCGAGCTTGAGGACTTCGGGTCCGCCGGGGGTGTGGAACTTGATAACGTCAGCCTGCATCGGTGCCTCGCGCGTGTGCCTATTGAATTGCTGCGGCAGAGCTAACAGCAAATCCAGGCCGTGGGAACGCATTATGTCCGGTGATGGCAGCTATCACGGTGCAGCCAGTCGCCCGGCGCAAACCAATCAAGAACCCGGTTTCTCAGGCCACTTTGCTGATTTAACAGGGGGAACTGAGTTGGCGTCTGCCACGCGCGAACCCGGCACTTTGGCGGCCGCAGCCCATGCCTCGGCCGCAGATTTGCTGGGTGCCGTCGGCCCCGGTTTATCGGTGGAACCAGGAGAATCAGGCGTCGGAGATGCCGTCTTGGTCTGCCGCCAAGCATCAGGCCATTGGGCCTCTGCCAGCACCGGATTGACGACTGGTCCCGGCGGCACATCCGGCAAACGCGAAGTTCGGCTGCGAGCGGGCTTCGGTTCGTCCGGTGCAACCGCCGATGCAGGTGCTGGTGGCGCAGGCTCTGGCTCTGATGTTGGTGCCCCAGCCAACAGGGCATCCGGCTGCATTGCTACAACCTGCGGCAACGGATTAGCCGCCGAGCGGGATTTTCGAATTTTACTACTGGCAGTTTTCTCGGCCACTGCCGCAACAGGCTTCTCATCGTCAAGGCCGACGGGCGGTGGCACCAACAAGGCGGCGGCAAATGCAAAGATCGCCAACATCGCCCCCGTCCGCAATGGATAGTCGCTCAGGGAGTGCAACATCAGCAATGCAATCACCAACGTGGCAGCACGAGCCAGTGCATGATCAACGAGCACTCCCCGCATTTGCTTCGCGGCCACAGCCGGACGCCATACCGCCACCATCCGAGCCAACAACCAGATCACAAACAGTCCGATCAGTGCCAGACCGAACACGCCGCTCTCAAGCCAGATCTCAAGAAAATCATTGTGGGCACGGTTGACATAAGCACTAGCGAGCGCATCCGCTGGCTTCTCGAACATTCCGTAGACAGGCGCGAAGGTGCCGACCCCGGAGCCAAACGGCATGTAGGATTTCGCCGCTGCAATGGTGTTCCGGCTAAACACGACGCGCGGATCGGCCAGAGGATCGGACCCAAAGCGTTCGAGAATGCCATACAGCGCAAACTGCGCCACCAGCGCCACCGCGAACCCAACGATCAGCCACATCGAGCGGAACGAGCCCTGACCGGCAAACCGACTGCGATCCGGCAAGGCCATCGCAAACACGCCCAGCACGGCGACAATGGTCAGCCCGAGACCAGCGCGAGAGCGCGTCATCCCCTGCGCTGCCAGCAGCACCACGAGCACTGTAAAGATGGCCAGTGACGGCAGAAAAATGCTCGTCTCAAAACGCCGATCGAGCGGCAATCCCCCCAGCGTCCTGCCATACTCTAACGCCCAGGCCCCAGCGAACAGGGTGAGACAGTACAGCAGCGCTGAGAAATGGTTGCGGTTAGCAAACAGCCCGACCGCCTCGGTGGGGTTAGTAATTTCGTACAACCGCAGCTTGCTCGACTGGCCCTGCGCCAGCTGCAGCAGCCCGATAAACACACTGAGCACCCCGACAACGATAATGATCAGGGTCAACTGACGTCGGGCCGCATGTGGCAACCGGGCGGTGGCCAGAAAAATGGCGAACGGCGCGATCAATGCGAGAAGCGCCATCCAGGTCAGGTGGGGCGCAACGCTGATAGCCTCGCGCGGACTGGCCACCAGACCACCCTGCGGCAGCAACCGCTGCAGGCTTTCAGTGAGGGGTACCAACTGCAGCAGCGGAATCACGGCAGCTGCCAGAAATATCGCCACAGGCCAAAACATAGCACGCGGCGATGCCGACGGAAGCTGCGCCACCGTATCACCTGGGCCGACCGCAGTTAGGCCAGCCTTCACATCGTTGCGAGACGATTGCCATAGCGCCATGATCAGCAGGGGCAGGCCAATTAACTGAAGTACGACATCGGAAAGCAAGCCCCCGCGTGTTCCGCCACCGAGGCCCAACGAGGCTCCGATAACGAGTGCGCAAGCCCATGCCAAGAACTTCGTTTGCACCATCGAGACTTCGCCTGAACCGTCGCCTGAACCGTTGGCCTGGACTCATGCTCCAGCATTTTGGCAAGAACAGGTCGCACAACAAAAAACAGCCGGGGTACGAGGTACCACCGGCTGCATCAAAGGTCATGCGCCAATCTTGGCGTCTGTGGAAAAGACCGCCGCTTAGGGGCTGGCCGAGCTCTTCTTTTGGGTGAGAGCGACGACACCGGCAACACCAGCGACAACGGCGATTGTGGCGCCGACGATGACTGTCGTCGACACACCCGTAGCGCTACTAGCGGCGGCGGCGCTACCGGCAGCCGCACTGCCAGGAGTCGCCCCTCCGGCGGCGGCTGTTGACGAGGCTGCGGCCGGTGCAGGCGGTGTAGTGGTGCCAGACTTTGGGCCTCCTAAACACATAGCCGGACTACCAGGCAGTGCGGTTTGTATGCCACCGTCCGGATTGATGACACGAGCGCTACCGTCTTTAACGGCCCGCACAACATCACCTGCCGTGCAGGTGGTTGGACCAGAAATTGTTTTGAACGGACCGCCCGAGTTGCTCAACTGCACCTCGCCTTGGACATCCGTGACATTAGCGGCTGACGCGGCAGGGCTGTGCAACGCAACAACCACCATCGACGAGAGAATGGCTAGAACTGGACGCATTTTACCCCCTACGCGCAAACGATACGCGGAAGTGTTAGATATTTTTAACGCCGACAACAAGCGGCAAATACACTTGTGGATCAAATTTTCTACAGCGTAGACAGACTGATGCCAAACAATCGAAGAACGCCCGTCGCCGAACGCAAAAATGGTTAGGATGAACGATGGTTTTCACCGCCACCCCAACCATTTGAGTTTAATCAAAACCACACACGATCCTGTCGCATGTTGCGCGCGATTTATGGGCTAGCTGGCTTGTCGTCTTTGTCTTTTTTGAGCGTCTTGTACAAAAGAAAACCACCACCAGCAGCCACTGCACCGCCGACAACCAACGCCGTGGTGCTCAAGCCATGACCACCATGAACAGCATGCGCTGCGTGCGGATCGACCGGGACACTTTTCGGAGCAGCCGGCCCACCAGCCGAAGCTTTGTCCGACAGCGTTGCCGATGGGTCTGCCGCAACGGTGAATGTGGAACCGCTCAAAATCCGAGCGATTGAACCGTCGGCGTAGATCACCTGAGCGCTGCTGCCGGTCTCGGCCCGCACAACGTCACCCGGGTTGACGATGGTCGACCCAGCAACGGCCTGGAACGTACCGCCAGCCCGGCTGAGCTGAACTTTACCCTGCACAGACGAAAGGTTAGCAGCCTGTGCCGCTACTCCTGGCAGAAAACTGGCAAGCAGGACTGCAGCAGCAACCAGCTTGGTTCTATCATTTCGAAACATGTCTTCATCTCCGAGTTGGTTCGAGCGTCAGAAAGCCCGAATCTTTAACCACACCTGCAGACCAAGCATCAAAACGCCGAGGTAAGAAAGAAATTTTTGACGTTACACATCGCAATTCCACACAAAGTTTCACGTCTGCGGCAAAAATATCGCGACATTTGGCTGTCATCGAAAATACTCTGGAGATGGTTAAGCAAGTATTGACCCCCCTCCCATTCCGACCGACAAGGGCGCGAAAGACTTAGTTGGCAGCGTCCAGAATGTCACTCAGTACCGACGGAACGCCATGATCGACCTACACTGCCATATCCTGCCAGGCATTGATGACGGCGCAGCAGATCTGCCCACCGCACTGATGATGGCACGGGCGTTTGTCGCTGACGGCGTAACCACGGTTGCCTGCACCCCGCACATCTTACCAGGGCTCTACCACAATACCGGGCCGCAAATTCGTCAGGCCGTCGCGGCACTGCAGCTGGAATTGGACCGCGAAGAAATTCCCCTGGAGCTGATCACTGGCGCTGATGTTCATGTTGTCCCCGACTTTGTCGGCGGCCTGCGGGACGGTCGGCTACTTACACTCGGCGACACCCGTTATGTCCTCGTCGAGCCGCCGCATCACACGGCTCCTGCGCGCCTAGAAGATATGTTTTTCGGCTTGCTCGTCGCTGGCTATGTTCCAATTCTCACGCATCCGGAGCGCCTGTCCTGGATCAACGCTCACTATGACGTCATGAAGCGGCTCGTCGCGGGTGGCGTGTGGATGCAAATCACCGCCGGTTCCTTGAAAGGCAGTTTTGGCCGCCAACCACTTTATTGGGCAGAACGCATGCTCGATGAAGGCTGCGTCCATATTCTTGCCACAGACGCACACGACATGAAACGTCGCCCGCCGATTTTGGGCACCGGCCGTGATTTAGCGGCTAAACGGATTGGTGATAACGAAGCCGAGCACTTGGTTTTGACACGACCACGCGGTATTGTCGCCGACACGCCACCGAGTCTCTTGCCACTACCGACTGTGCCTACCTCTAAGGGTGTTTCCGATGTCAGTGCGAAGCCCAAAAGCGGCCGTGATAAAACTTCGAAGCACAATGACACTGGCAGCAATGCTGGGAGCGAGCGCAGTTTTGCTCAGCGCTTGCGGCGGCTCTTTGACTGACGCTGGTTCCGTCAATGCGGTAAGCCAACAGACGTCGATACAAGCAGGTCAGCCAGCTGCTTTGCAAGCCAATCAGTCTGGTGCGGCCCCTTTGGCAGCAGCGAAGTTAGCCGACAAATCAGCAGGCAAAACTGGTTCATTGGCAGCAACCACAGCAACCAAAGAGCGCCCCACCACCGCCGGTGCGACCAAGGCTGCCGAAACGATGACTGCATCGGCAACGCCGGGCAACAATGCTTATAAAGTGGGCGCGTTGGACGTGCTCGATATCTCAGTGTTTAAAGCGCCAGAGTTATCGAAGAGTGTCCAAGTTGCCGACAGTGGAACGGTCAATCTTCCGCTGATTGCCGACGTTCAGGCCTCGGGGCGTACGGCCCAGGAAATCGAACGGGACATTGCCGCCAGACTGGGTGCCAAGTATCTGCAAAACCCGCAAGTGACGGTTTACGTCAAAGAGTACAACAGCCAGCGGGTTACGATCGAAGGCTCTGTGAAAAAGCCGGGTGTTTTCCCAGTTCGCGGCGGCGCGACGCTGTTGCAGTACCTCGCATTGGCTGAGGGCCTAGACCCCAACTCTGATGCGACCGTGCTGGTGTTCCGCACCACCGACGGCACGCGATCCGCAGCTAAGTTCGACATCAACGAAATTCGCTCGGGAACCGCGAAGGATCCAAGTTTGCAGGCAGGTGATGTCGTCGTCGCACCATCATCGACGATGAAAGAGGTGTTCAACAACGTCATCAAATTGCTGCCGCTCGCGAGCGTTTTTGCGATTCTTTAACGTCAGCGAGGTTGCAACCCCGACTGATTATCCGCCTCCCGTTTTCTGCGTGAGCAATCAATGACCGACCTAAAGCTTGCTGCAGATGCCGAACCAACGGGCCGCCTAGTCCCGGTTGCGGCCAACTTGCCAGCAGTCAGAAATCCCTATGGTTCGCCGGCGGGTTACGGCCAAATGGGCGAAGCCGAAGGCGGGTTCCTGCCGAAGCTGCTTGAGTACTGGCGCATCGTCAACAAGCGCAAGTGGATGATCATGAGCATTATCGGCTCGTGCGTTGCGCTCGGCGTTCTGATCACACTCATGCAGACGCCGATGTACTCGGCAACCGTTCGCCTGCAGATTGACCGGAACGTGGCAAAGGTTGTTGAAGGTGGCAACGTCGCTCCCGTCGAAACGGCCGACGCCGATTTCCTCAAAACGCAGTATGAGATCTTGCAGTCCCGCACGATGTCGGAGCGAGTCGTCTCCACGCTCAAGCTGGGTGACGACACGGATTTGCTGGCACGGCGCAGCCTGATGGCCCTCATCAGCAGGTCTGTGAAGTTCTTTAGTGCTGCGGAGCAGCCACTCGACAAGCCAGCCAGGGAACGGTTGGCCGTCAAACTCGTGCTCGAGAACCGTACCATCAAAGCTGTACCGGGATCGCGGCTGATCGACATCATCGTGACGGATTCGTCTCCCGGACGTGCGGCAAAAATTGCCAACGTCTATGCCGACTCGTTCGTCGCATCGACCATTGACAAGCGTTTTGAGGCCAATTCGTACGCAAAAACCTTCCTCGACGATCAGTCTAAGCAATTAAAGGTCCGGCTTGAAGAGTCCGAGAAAATTCTTCTCGAATTTGCTGAAAAAGAGCAAATTATCGTCGTCAATGAAAAGTCTTCGATCGCTGAAAACAATTTAGCGGCTGCCAATTCCGCGCTCGGAATACTGATTTCAGAACGGTCGAAGAACGAGCAAATCTGGAAGCAGGTCGAACCATCCGTCTCAATGGATTTGCCGCAGTTTCTGGGAAACCCGGTGATTGCCGGTCTCCGGGCCTCCCGCAATACGCTCGTCGCCGAGTATCAGGAAAAGCTGCAGACGTTTAAGCCCGCTTATCCAGTCATGATGGAAATAAACAATCGCATCAGAGAAATTGATCGCCAGCTAGCGGCGGAAATAAAGTCGATCAAATCGGCTCTAAAAGGCGCGTACGAGTCGTCCGCAACTCAGGAGGAGCAGTCCCGCAAGCAGATTGATAAGCTGCGCGACGAGGTGCTTGATCTGCAGAAGCGCAGCATCCAGTACAACTCACTGAAGCGCGAAGTCGACACCAACCGTTCACTATATAACAGCCTGCTGCAGCGCTTCAAAGAGGTCGATATCGCTGGTGGCGTCGGCGCCAACAACGTGTTCATTGTCGACAAAGCCCTTCAGCCGAACTTGCCGTCGTCGCCCATTATGTCGCGATCTCTCATTATCTCGATGTTTCTCGGCCTGTTATCTGGGCTGGGGCTAGCGTTATTGCTTGAGCTCCTAGACGACACCGTGCGCTCAGCCGACGAGATTGAGCGGATCTCGGGCCTGACAACACTGGGCGTTATTCCGAAGATCCCGCCTAACACGACCACCGAAGGAGAAATCGCCGATCCGCGATCTGCCTTCTCCGAGGCTTACCGTTCGTTGAGCACGTCGCTGCAGTTCACAACGGACAGCGGGTTGCCAAAAACGATGGTGATTACGAGCTCCGGACCATCTGAGGGCAAGTCGATCACGTCGCTGGCCATCGCTCGGCACTTTGCCACGGTAGGCCTGAAGGTGCTGCTGATCGACGCCGACATGCGCAAACCGTCGCTGCACACGAAAATGGGCCTCGAAAACATCAAGGGGCTCAGCAACTATCTCACTGGGGCTTGCACGCCACCGGATGCGATGCAGCCGACACCGTTGCCGAATCTGACGTTCATGCCGTCAGGGCCACTGCCACCCAATGCCGCCGACCTTCTCGGTAGTCCACGCTTGCTGTCGCTGCTTACCGTCGGCCTCGAAGTCTACGATCTGATCATTCTTGACGGTCCGCCGGTTATGGGCCTTGCCGATGCGCAGTTGCTGTCCAGTTCGGCGGCCGCCACGATATTCGTGGTCGGTTCAGGGCAAGCCCGCACGGGCGGCGTGCGCGTCGCCTTGAAACGACTGGAAATGGCGCGTGCGCCGATCATCGGGGCTGTGCTGACCAAGTTCGACTCGAAAACAGCAGCCTACGGTGATGGCTACAGCTATGGGGCGGGCTACGGCTACGGTGCCCAGTATGGCGGCAGCAGCGACGAACCAAAGTTAGCGACACAGATCCCGGCAAGCAAAGGCGCATCACATGGCTGATGCGGCGACGGCAGTGCGGGTTGCCATCGATCTGATCCAAATGCCGTCACGCGCACGGATGATCAGGCAAGCGCCGCTTCCGGACGGGATGTCCATGTTGCTACGTGTGGCCGCGATGGAGCCTGATGCGACTGCTGAAGCCGCCAAATTGACAGGACGTACATCCGAGGTGGTGCTTCAGGCCGCCGCATTTTTTGTCGAACAGGTTCTACTGGCACCCGAATCCGACAGTTATCGGGTGTTAGGCGCAACATCACAGACATCCAGCGCCGACTTGCGCCGCAACATGGCATTGCTCGTCCGCTGGTTGCACCCCGACACCAAGATCAGTGATCGCTCGAGCTTCGTCAATCGCGTTACGTTCGCGTGGGACGACCTCAAGACCGCCGAACGCCGCGCAGCCTATGACCTGACGCTAAAAGATCAGCCGCCCGCAAGTAGCTCCAAGTCTAACACTTCGGTCAAACGGTCGAGGCTGTCGCAACCGCGCCCCCACAAGAGACCAGCAGCGGGTCGGGACCTTGACCTCTATCAGCCCCGGCGAGTGAGCCTATTCCAGCGTGCCATCCAGTTACTGTTTAAAGGGCGGCGCTCATGACCGAACAACCGGCAACAGCTCAATCCTGGCTGCGCAGTGCGTTCGTCGGCTTGCTCGCTGCCGCCCTATGCTGGCTTGTGGTGACACGCAGCCTTCCAGCCTATCTTGCCCGCGTCGCCCCTGAAACGGCGCTTCTGATCAATGCCAATCAGCCCGATGCATTGTTGCGACTGGCTGAGGGCAAGCTGACCGCCGCCGAGCAGGCTCGGGTCGAAAAAGCCAAAGCGGAAACACCAACACTCCCGACCACTGCACAATCTGCGGCGGAAACACAGGCGCAGAAAAAGCTCGACGACGACGTTCGCGCCCTGGTGATGCGTGCCCACAAGCTTGATCCGCTCAATGCGCAAGTGCCCCATCTGCTCGCCGACCTCGCCGAACGTGCGGGGGACCGCCCTCAAGCGATCAAGCAGCTGGAAGCAACGCTTCAGCTTTCGCTGCATGACAGCACGGCGATCTATAAGTTGATCCTGTTCAGCATTGACGCGCGCGACTACGTCAAGGCAACAACGTACACAGAACTGCTGTTGCGGATCAATCCCGGGTCGTTTCAAGCCGTATTGCCGATCCTCTTACATCTGGCCAATACTGAAGCGGCAACCGATGCCCTGACGGCGATGTTTGCCCGCAGCACTTACGGGCGGACCTGGTTTTTTGGCGAACTACCGCCCAAAGCCACCGACTTGCGCATCCCCCAGACGCTGTTGCTCGGTTTGCAGAACACGGCTAATCCGCCGACCAGCCGCGAGCTGAGCCCGTACCTGCAGTTTCTGCTGGACCGGCACCAGCTTTACGGTTTGGCCTACTACACCTGGTTGCAGTTCACGCCGCCGGAGCATTTTGACAACGACAACCTGGTGTTCAACGGCGGCTTCCAACGCCCCACGACAGCGATGCCGTTTGATTGGATGATCGAGGCGGGATCAGGCGTCACCGCCCAGATCGTATCGAAACCCTACGAGGACGGCAGTCAGGGCCTGAACATCGAGTTTGGCAGTGGCCGGGTGGAATTCGGCGGTGTGCGACAGGCATTGTTGCTAGCGCCCGGCACATACGATTTTTCCATCCAGTACAAAGGTAGTTTGAACGGGCGGCGCGGTCTCGTTTGGCGGCTATCCTGTTCTAAGCCCAACGCTCAGATCCTTGAAACACCAGTCCAGCTCGGTCTCCAGCCGACGTGGAAGACCATCGCGCAAACGTTCACCGTTCCCGAATCCGGCTGCCTCGGCCAGCGACTAGCGTTGGAGCACACGGCCCGCTCAGCCTCTGAACAGATCCTGTCCGGCTCTGTCTGGTACCAAAAGGTGCAGATCACACGCCGCCCTGACACGGGTGCGGCGCAGTAGTGGTACCACTTTTTATGCCTGTGCCGTCGGAAGCGCTACTGGCGGCGTGACCGCGCTTGGACGCGACGCCGCCCCAAAGAACTGCGTGATCGTCGTATGCAGGCTCTTGACGTGCGCGCCATCAGCCGGGGCAAACTTTGAGATGGCCCCACGGAAATAGGCATAGCCATTGGCCGCGTGCATGCCGTTTTTGACCGCAACAAACACCACATGGTCCGCCAGCTTGAACGACGCTGGCGCGCCGGTCACTGTCAAATCATCACTGATTTCGTTGGGATAAGTCAGGGTGACGAACAAGCTGTCGCCACGGTTATCAATCTCATCAAACAACGGCACCGCCGTTTGACCCGGCTTCGAAACCGCCATCGCTGACAGCTGTGCAGACGCCGCCCGTGCATCGTCCACCGACGCGAACTCGATGAGGAAATCCCGCGTCATTCGCGGCATCACCTGCTTAAACGGCATCCCAATCAGGTTCAGAAACGCCGCATGATCTTTCAACCGATAGTAAAACTCAACGTGATCGTAGGGTTTCTGGCTCAGCCCAGTGGCGACGATCAGGTTGGTTTCGCGATCAGCCAGATACTCGCCGATGATCGTGTCGTAGAGCTTGAACATTTCGGCCAGCGGATCGACGTCCGGCGCAGCGTACCACGTCGGGTTCTGCAGCGTCGCGTTGGCGACGGCTTGGCTGTTGAAGAAGTAGTGATGCTGGATGTGCGCGCCCGCATTCAAAAACAGCGTGGAGAAGTCCGGGCGGTTCGACCGGAACAGGCTGGCATGCAAATCGTGCAGGAATAGATCGAGAAACAGCGCCTTTCGCCAAGGCGCGCCGCGGCTGCCGAGCACCAGTTTGATGTAGAGCGGGTAGTGCCGTGGTTTGGCGAATCGCATCAGTCCCAACAACAACGAAAGCGCGCTCTTGGCCGTGATGCGGCCCTCCGAGTTGTCGTTGACCGCCTGCGCCAGCGCCTCAGACAACGAGCGGCTCCAGTACGAACCATCACTTGGCGTCTTGGTCCAGGGGTCTGGCAAGAAGTAGGCAGGGCGTTTCAGGCGGTTCTGCGTGTTCATCGGTGACACCGCACCAACGGTCAGGCCGTGCGCTTCAACCTGCTCGAAAATCTGCGGCACATTGCCGGTG
>JAYSVA010000044.1:0-4608 GCA_043718785.1 Hyphomicrobiaceae bacterium | reverse complement strand
TCGCTGATGAGCGGCAGGTGTAAACGCCCTGTCGTGGCCAAGTGCCGCTCCCCACTTCATTACCGGTCGGACTTGGCCCCCGTCGCCCTCGAGTTTTTTAAACTCAAAGTGGCATCCGATGGCTTTTTCTGCTTTGCAACGAAACGTGGTTAACAGCGCGCCCTCCCACCATCGGGCCCGAAACACGGGGATAGTGTATAATTAACCACTCGGCAGCCTACCGCTCCATCACCGCCCGATCAGCCCCTCGATAATCCCGAACAGTTCGGCGAGGTCTTCCGGCCGCGACAGGCGGTGTTCGCCGTCGGGGATGGCGGTGACGCGGGTCCAGTCGCCGTCGAGGAAGCTTTCGAGGTCGAGGGTGTGCTCCCAGGGCACGTCGGGGTCGAGCAGGCCGTGCATGATGTGGATCGGACGGCCCGGATCGAAGGTTTTTCGCGCCAGCAGATGGTTGCGGCCCTCCTCGATCAGCTGCCGCGTGATCGGGTAGGGATCGCCGTATTGTGAGGGGCGGGGCCAGACGCCGTCCGCCGCCAAAGCGGCCTTGGCGCTCGGCGGGAACTCGTTCCACATCAGTTCTTCGGTCATGTCCCAGGCCGGCGCGATCAGCGCCAACGCCTTCAGGCGGGCGAGATCGGGCGAATTGGCCGCCTGCAAGCGCCGCAGTAGCAGCAGGGCGAGATAACCGCCCATGCTGGAGCCGATGACGATCTGCGGGCCGCAGGTCAGACGCTCGAACACGGCGGCGGTTTCGTCGAGCCAGCGGCCTATCGTGCCATCCTCGAATGTTCCGCCGGAGACGCCATGACCGGAATAATCGAACCGGGTGAATGGCAGTCCGCGTTCGCCACACCAGGCGGCTAGGGCCGTGGCTTTGGTGCTGGCCATGTCGGACTTGAAGCCGGACAGCCAAAACACGCCGGGGCCTGAAGCGGGATCGCTGCCAGCCTGCACCAGCGCAGCGATGCGGCGTGGCGCGTCGCCGGTGCCAACTTCAATGAATTGCGGTGTCGAAGCTGGCATTCTATGGTCCCTGCAAATTGCGCCTTGTAGCGCTCAGCGAAAGCATCACGTGTCGGTAACGCGCCTTACCATATTGCAGATCATTCCGCGCCTGGATACCGGCGGGGCCGAGCTGTCGACCATCGAGATCACCGACGCCATCGTCCGGGCCGGGGGGCGCGCGCTGGTGCTGACCGACGGCGGGCGGATGGCCGGTGAGATCACGCGGGCAGGCGGCGAACTGGTGCCGTTCCCGGCTGGCACGAAGAACCCGGCACGCATCGTCTGGAACGCGTTGGCCATCGCCAAGATCATCCGCAATGAGGGCGTCGATCTCGTGCACGCCCGCAGCCGCGCCCCGGCCTGGAGCGCGCTGATCGCGGCGCGGCGGACGGGTACACCGTTCGTCACCACGTATCACGGGGCCTATTCCGAGAAGGGCCGGGCGAAGAACCTGTACAACAGCGTGATGGCCCGCAGCGACGCGGTGATCGCCAATTCCGGATACACGGCGGGGCTGATCCGCGCCCGCTACGACACGCCACCGTCGCGCATCACCGTCATTCATCGCGGCGTTGATGGGGCCGCGTTCGATCCGGCCGCAATTGCGCCGGAACGGGTGGCGGCGTTGCGCTCCGCCTGGCGATTGCGCCCCGGACAGCGGGTCATTCTGCAGGCCGCGCGGCTGACCGCGTGGAAGGGCCAGGCGGTGCTGATCGCAGCGGTGGGGCAACTCAAAGCTAGTGGCACGTTAGGTGACGCCGTGATCATCCTGGCTGGCGACGACCAGGGCCGCACCGACTACAGCGACAGCCTGCGGGCGCAGATCGCGGCGCTTGGTTTGGGTGACGCGGTTCGCCTGGTTGGCCACGTCGCGGATATGCCAGCCGCGCTCGCTGCCGCGCACATTGCCGTCATTGCCTCCACCGAGCCAGAAGCATTCGGCCGCAGCGTCACGGAGGCAGCCAGCATGAGCACGCCCGCCATCGCCACCGACCTCGGCGCGCCACCCGAGACGATGCTGGCTCACCCCAAGGTGCCGCTCAGCGAGGCCACCGGCTGGATTGTGCCACCGGGCGACGCCGCAGCCCTCACCCAGGCGCTCACCGACGCGCTGGCGATGACTACGGACCGGCGGGCGGCGATGGGCCAGCGTGCTCGCATCCGCACACTGGAGCGGTTTTCGCTGACGGCAATGAAGCGCCAGACCCTGCAAGTCTACGACAAGCTGTTGTTGACCAAACTTTGCCAAGACTACGATAATGAACAACAATCCGTGAGTATTTCTGTGTTACCTGCTTGACAGTGCCCGCGAACGTGGGAAACGTGCTAGCCAAGGTGCTTGGCTGTTACAACCAGCACTAAAATTTGATGCAACAACCTACCCCGCAACAACCCTTGGAGAACGAACATCCGCCGTCCAATGTCTAGGGACTCGCAAGAGCGCGAGCCAAAAGGCCCCCGGCTCAACGATATGATCCGGTCCAAAGAATGTCGATTGATTGATGAAACCGGCACCAACATTGGTGTGACGCTGGTCGCGACAGCGCTGGAGCGCGCCATGAGTGTCGGTATGGATCTCGTGGAGATCTCGCCAGACGCCGCGCCGCCGGTGTGCAAAATTCTTGATTACGGTAAATTCAAATACCAAGAGCAGAAGAAGGCCGCCGAGGCGCGCAAGCATCAAAAAGTCGTCGAAATCAAAGAAATCAAGATGCGCCCGAGCATTGATGATCACGATTACGATGTGAAGATGCGGTCGATCAAAGGCTTCTTCGCTGAAGGTGACAAGGTCAAGGTGACGCTGCGCTTCCGTGGCCGCGAAATGGCGCATCAGCAGCTTGGCTATCAAGTGCTGCAACGGGTCAAGGCGGAAGTAGCCGAGATCTGTAAAGTCGAGTCAGAACCCCGCCTCGAAGGCCGCCAGATGGTCATGGTACTGGCTCCGAAGTGAGGCTGGCCGGGAGTACCCCGTGAATCTGAGGCTGGCCCGCAAGAGCCAGCCTTTTTCGTCTACACCCGCCCGACCGGATAGCCAGACCACGCCCGGACGGTGCGGATGACCAGGTTGGAGCGGATGCGGGTGACGTGGGGCAGTTTCGACAGGCGCTCGCGGTGCAGGCGCTCGTAGTCCTCGACATCGGCGGCGACGACGCGCAGCTGGTAGTCCGTGCCGCCCGCCATCAGGTGGCATTCGAGGATTTCCTCCATGCCGCGCACGGCGCGCTCAAAGGCGTCGAGCACGTCGCCCATCTGGCTCTGCAGCGACACTTCAACGAAGAACTCCACCTTGAAGCCGAGCTTGGCCCGGTCAAGGTGCGCGCCATAACCGGTGACGAGCCCCGCGTCCTCCATTTGCTTGACGCGACGATGGCAGGCGGAGGCGGACAGCCCCACCGCCTGGCCGAGGTCAGCGATGGAGATGCGGCAATCTCGCTGCAAGGCGGCCAGGATGCGCCGATTCAATAGATCGAGTTCCACGCTCACTCCATTCGAGAAATTGGTCGAATTACCGCTTTGCGTTCCAACAATAATCAAAAACGCAGCATTTTCGAAGATTTTTCTCAGTTTGCCCAGCGTACTCTCAAGGTAACACAACAAGGCAGGGAAACGCGTCATGCAGATCGGTGTACCGAAGGAAATCAAGGTCCGGGAATATCGCGTCGGATTGACGCCGGCGAGCGTCCGCGAGGTTGTCGCGCACGGGCACAAAGTCCAGGTCGAGAGTGGCGCTGGCAACGGCATCGGCGCAACGGATGCGGACTATGTGACGGCTGGTGCCGCCATCGCCAAGTCGGCCAAGGACGTGTTCGCGGCGGCTGACATGATCATCAAGGTCAAGGAACCGCAGGCGGCCGAATGCGCGATGCTGAAGCCCGGCCAAATCCTGTTCACCTACCTGCATCTCGCGCCCGATCCGGCCCAGGCCAAAGCGCTGATGAAGAGCGGTGCCACCTGCATTGCCTACGAGACAGTTACCAGCGCCGCTGGCGGCCTGCCGCTTTTAGCCCCGATGTCCGAGGTCGCGGGCCGCATGGCGATCCAGGCCGGTGCACACTTCCTCGAAACCGCGCACGGTGGACGCGGATTGCTGCTCGGCGGCGTGCCCGGCGTTGAGCGCGGCAAAGTGCTGGTGCTCGGCGGCGGTGTCGTCGGCACGCACGCGATCCAGATCGCGCTTGGCATGGGCGCGGATGTTTGGGTCATTGACCGCTCAGTTGATGCGCTGCGCCGCCTCAACGCTCAGTTCGGCGCGACGTTGAACACGCTCTATTCCACACGCGACGCCGTCGACCGCCACCTTCGCGACGCCGACCTCGTGATCGGCGGCGTGCTGATCCCCGGGGCCGCCGCACCAAAGCTGGTGACCAAGGCGCATCTCAAGACCATGAAGCCCGGCTCGGTGATCGTGGATGTCGCCATCGACCAGGGCGGCTGCTGCGAAACCGCCAAAGCCACCACCCACGACGCGCCAACCTACGTCGTCGACAACGTCATCCACTACTGTGTCGCCAACATGCCCGGCGGTGTGCCGCTGACCTCGACCTATGCCCTCAACAACGCGACGCTGCCGTTCACCTTGGCCCTCGCCGACAAGGGCTGGAA
>JAYSVA010000430.1:0-2832 GCA_043718785.1 Hyphomicrobiaceae bacterium | reverse complement strand
CAAGAACCACTGGAGACCCGAACGATGGGCGACGCCACCAGCCGCAACCGCAACGTCACTGCGGTGCTCGGGCCCACTAACACTGGCAAAACGCATCTTGCCATTGAACGTATGCTCGGCCACCCCAGTGGCATGATCGGCCTGCCGCTGCGCCTGCTAGCGCGCGAGGTCTATGACAAAGTCGTCGCCCGCGTTGGCGTTGACAAAGCCGCGCTGATCACCGGCGAGGAAAAGATCAAGCCGGAAGGTGCCCGCTACTGGGTGTGCACCGTCGAAGCGATGCCGCGCGAAGTCGATGTCGATTTCCTGGCGATCGACGAAGTGCAGCTCGCCGCCGACCCTGAACGCGGCCACATCTTCACGGACCGGCTGCTGCATGCGCGTGGTCGCGAAGAAACGCTGCTGCTTGGCGCTGGCACGATGCATGATTGCATCGCTGACCTGATCCCGGATGCCAACTTCATCTCGCGTCCGCGCCTGTCGAAGCTTGCCTACTCCGGCCAGAAGAAGATCACGCGGCTGCCCGCACGCACCGCCATCGTCGCGTTTTCGGCCGGTGAGGTGTACGAGATCGCCGAACTGATCCGCCGTCAGCAAGGCGGTGCTGCGGTGGTCATCGGCGCGCTGTCGCCACGCACCCGCAACGCCCAGGTGGCGCTGTATCAGTCCGGCGACGTCGACTATATCGTCGCGACTGATGCGATTGGCATGGGGCTGAACCTCAACGTCGATCACGTCGCGTTGGCTGGCACGCGCAAGTTTGATGGCCAGAACCATCGCCAGCTGACACCCGCCGAACTCGGCCAGATCGCCGGTCGTGCGGGCCGCCACATCAACGACGGCACGTTCGGCGTTACCGGTGACGTTGATCCGCTCGACAACGAGCTGGTCGAACGGCTGGAGAACCACCTGTTCGATCCGGTGAAAGTGCTGCAATGGCGCAACCGCAAGCTCGACTTCACGTCGCTGCATAACCTGCGCGAGAGCCTGCGCGAGCTGCCGGATCATCCGCGCCTGATGCGGGCCCGATTGGCCGATGATGTGTTGGCGCTTGAGACGGTGGCTGAAGACAAAGACGTGACCCGCCTCGTCACCGGCCCGCAGTCGGTGGCGCTGCTGTGGGAAGTTTGTCAGGTTCCGGATTACCGCAAGATCTCCAGCACCAACCACGCTGAGCTGGTGGCGACGCTGTTCAAGTTCCTGGCCGATGGCGACGGCAAGATTTCCGAGAGCTGGTTCGCTGGCCAAGTGGCGCTGGCTGATCGCACCGATGGCGATATCGACACGCTGTCGACCCGCATCGCCCACATCCGGACGTGGACGTTCGTTGCCAACCGTCCGAACTGGCTGAAGGACACGGCGGGCTGGCAGCTTCGCACCCGCGCCATCGAGGACGCGCTGTCGGATGCGATGCACGAAAGCCTGACGCAGCGCTTCGTCGACAAGCGCACCAGCGCCTTGATGAAAGGCATGCGCCAGAAGGAAGAGCTGGCCGCTGATATCGCCACCGACGGCGCGATCATGGTCGAGAACCATTTCGTTGGTCGGCTCAAGGGCTTCCGGTTTACGCCGGAGACCCACAACGAGGACAACAACGGCAAGGCGTCGCGTCTCGCGGCCGCCCAGGTGCTGGCCAAGGAACTGAGCATGCGGGCGCGCCGCGTCGCCGCCGCCAAGAATGATGCGTTCAAGCTCAACCGCCAAGCGATGATCCTGTGGCGCGACGAGGAAGTTGCCAAGCTCGAAGCCGGTGATGATCCGCTGAAGCCGCAGGTGGTGTTGCTGGCGGATGAGCATCTGCAGGGGCCTGACAAGGAGAAGGTGCAGGAGCGCCTGAACACCTACATCAGCAGCATTATCGCTGAACGGCTGAAGCCGCTGGTTGATATCGCCAAAGCTGAGGATGTGACGGGTCTCGCGCGCGGCATCGCGTTCCGGCTGACTGAGACGTTCGGTGTGCTGAAGCGCGAAAGCATCTCGGATGAAATGAAGTCGCTGGATCAGGCGGGCCGCGCTCAGCTGCGCCAGTACGGCATCCGGTTCGGGGCGTTCAACATCTACTTCCCGCTGCTGCTGAAGCCGGCCGCCTCGGAACTGCGCCTGGTGCTGTGGCTGCTGAAAGGTGCGGCTGCCCACGGTCTCGACACCTCGAAGCTGCCGGAGCCGCCGCGTCCGGGCCTGACCTCGGTGCCGGTCGATGCGGCGCTGCCGGAGCCGTTCTATCGTGCCTACGGGTTCCACGTTTGCGGACCGCGTGCGGTGCGCATGGATATCATCGAGCGGCTGGCCGATCTGATCCGGCCGTTGCTGGCATGGCGTCCGCCAGCGGATAATCCGTCAGCCATTCCGCCGAAAGGTTCGAGCGGTGATGGCGGTTTCCTGCTGACGCCGGAGATGATGTCGATCCTCGGCTGCTCGACCGAGGAGCTTGGGCTTGTTTTGAAGACACTCGGCTTTGCTGGTGACAAGCGCCCGGTGAAGAAGCGGCCGGTGCAGGTGCCGACAGTCGCGCCAGTGGCAGATGGTGCTGTGGCTGATGGCGCGTCGCCGACGGCTGGGATTACGCCGGACATCACGTTCCCAACACCAGCCGAGCCGGTGGTTGAAGCGGCGGTTTCGGAGCCTGTGGTTGAGGCCGCAGTTGCGGACGCGGCCGTGCCTGAAATGGCGGCAGCCGATGCTCCAGTGGCTGATGCCGCCGTTGAGGCGGTTGCTGATGCCCCCGCCGAAGAAGTGCGGATGGAGGAAGTGTGGCGGCCACGCAAGCGCGGGCGCGAGTCCTATCGCGGACCAAAGCGTGAGGGCCGCGAGGCGGGTGCGGCGAATGAAGGC
>JAYSVA010000429.1:0-2840 GCA_043718785.1 Hyphomicrobiaceae bacterium | reverse complement strand
GCGCTTCCAGCACGGCGGCGCGGACGGCGACGCCCATCTCGACCTGCTCGCGGATGACGCTGCGGGAATGGTCGGCGATGGTCGAGGCGATCTCTACGCCGCGGTTCATCGGGCCGGGATGCATGATCAGCGCGTCGGGTTTGGCGAGCGCCAGTTTCTCATGGTCGAGGCCGAAGAAGTGGTAGTATTCACGGCTCGATGGCACCAGCGAGCCGGTCATGCGCTCACGTTGCAGCCGCAGCATCATGACAATATCGACGTCCTTCAGGCCTTTCCACATATCCGAGTAGACCTCGACGCCGAGGCGCTCTGGATCTGACGGCAGCAGCGTCGAGGGAGCAATCACGCGGACGCGAGCACCCATCGTGTTGAGCACATCGATGTTGGAGCGGGCGACGCGCGAATGCACGATGTCGCCGCAGATCGCGACGGTCAGTCCGGCAATGCGGCCCTTGGCGCGCCGGATGGTCAGCGCGTCGAGCAGCGCCTGGGTCGGATGCTGATGCGCGCCGTCGCCGGCATTGATCACAGAGCAATCGACCTTCTGCGATAGCAGCTCGACCGCACCCGCTGCCGCATGGCGGACGACGATGATGTCGGGCCGCATGGCGTTCAGCGTCATCGCCGTGTCGATCAGCGTCTCACCTTTATTCACCGAGGAAGTGGCGACGTTCATGTTCATGACATCGGCACCGAGGCGCTTGCCCGCCAGCTCAAACGAGCTTTGCGTGCGCGTCGATGGCTCGAAGAACAAGTTGATGAGCGTGCGACCTCGGAGTGTGTCGCGCTTTTTAATCACTTGTCGGTTTGCGTCAGCTGCCGCGTCGGACAGGTCCAGCAAATAAGTGATTTCCGCCACTGTCAGACCTTCGCAGGTCAGAAGGTGGCGGCGAGAAAAGGCGGGGGCCAGATCGCCAGAATTTGTGCCAGGGTGCTTTGTCATTAAAGCCAAGCTGCTAGAGCAGTTTGGCTCTGACCGCAAGTGTCGGAAAGCGCACAGCACAGATGCTGGTTAAGCCGCGCTTTCGTATTGCTCGCCGTTTACTTGAACACGGCGACCTGAACTGTGCGTGGCGCACCCGAACTGGCGCCGGTTTGATCGGTCACAAGCACATCGAAGCTGGCAGTGGCGCCGACCGAACCGTCGTGCACGAACATCACCGAGTTGCTGAAGAGATCGGTCTGGGTGAAGCTTTCGATCGGCGTCGATGCTGATGTCGTCTTTGCGACGAAGCCGTTGATGGCCTTTGATACCGCGAATACAAGCGAACCGACGGGGCTGTCCGGATCGACGGCTGTGAGATCCGCAGTGGTGATGCGAGCGCTTTGGCCGCGTTTCACAGCCAGGTTGAGGTCGCCAGCGATATCAGGTGGCACGTTACGCACATCGGCGGCTAGTTCAGCGCCAATCTGCATAGCGATCTTGCCGTAACGCACGTCGCCGCGCACAGCGCCAGTACTGCCAATTTCGATGAGCTGGCGGACCAGCACGTGGCCCTGCACTTCGCCGTCGATCTGGGCGTTGTCGGCGATCAATGTGCCCAGCACCCGGCCGCCTTTGTGCACCACAACCCGCTCAGCTGAGATTGAGCCATCAACAATCCCCAGTACATCAATGTGTTTGCCGTTGCGCAGGTCGCCCTTGATGAACATATCGGCGCCAATGACGGCCTGTCCTCTGGTCTTGTCCATGGTATTCCCCACCCCGTTAACTAAATCAGTCAGGCCTCTCATAAGCGAACCATTCGACAAGAGCACGTCAATTGCGCGACAAGGTGGGCTGAACTCTTGTACCCAAGTGCCTGTGAATAGAATTAGCCGCCACCATCCGAGACGTCACAATCTGAAAGGCTTGGTCGATGACCTACCAGAACATCTTGACTGAAATTCGCGGCCGCGTTGGCATCATCACGCTGCACCGCCCGCAAGCATTGAACGCCCTGAATTCAGCACTGATTGCTGAGTTGAATTCGGTTCTCAACCAGTACGAGGCCGACGAGTCGATTGGCGCCATCGTCATCACCGGATCAGAAAAAGCCTTCGCGGCAGGTGCTGACATCAAGGAGATGCAGTCGAAGACTTACATGGACGTCTACAAGGGCGACTTTATCGGCAGCTGGGAGCGTGTGGCCACATGCCGCAAGCCGGTGATCGCTGCCGTGGCGGGGTTCGCCCTCGGCGGTGGCTGCGAGATGGCGATGATGTGCGACTTCATCATTTGCGCCGATAACGCCAAGTTTGGCCAGCCGGAAATCAACCTCGGTGTCATGCCCGGTGCGGGCGGTACGCAGCGTCTGACGCGTTTTGTCGGCAAGTCCAAGGCGATGGACATGTGCCTGAGCGGCCGGATGATGGACGCCGCCGAAGCCGAGCGTTCCGGCTTGGTCAGCCGCGTTGTGCCGCTCGCTGACTTGATGACCGAAGCCATGAAGTCAGCCGACGCCATTGCCGCCAAGTCGCTGCCGATCGTGATGATGACCAAGGAGACGGTCAATCGCTCGTACGAGAGCACGCTGGCCGATGGCATCCGCTTCGAACGCCGCGTTTTCCACTCAATGTTCGCCACCGAAGACCAGAAAGAAGGCATGGCCGCCTTCGCTGACAAGCGAAAGCCCGTGTTCAAACATCGCTAATCCGCTAACGTTGTTTGCCGCACCCCGGCCTTTCCAGGCCGGGGTGCTTCCGTTCGCACGCCATCACTCCGGAGCTTCGATGCAATTCCCCATTCAAATCGTGTTTAAGATCCTGGCGCTAGCGCCGCAGATGTACGTCAATGACGGTGCCGGGAAGCACCTCGGCTACGTCAAGCAGCGGCTGCTGGCGTTTAAGGAAAAAGTCAC
>JAYSVA010000428.1:0-2841 GCA_043718785.1 Hyphomicrobiaceae bacterium | reverse complement strand
CTTTGACAGCTGGCGCGGGTTTTGGCTCGGCCTTTGGTGCGACCACTGCGACCGGCGGCGGCGCTAGTGTGGCACCCTGCACGACCAGCCCTGGCAACGACTGCTGGGCCTGGCTAACTGACGGCTGGGCGAGCCCCGCAACTGTCAGCAATGTCATAGTCAAAGCGTTACGATTTGGCAGCAAACTCGGTAATTTTGGCATGTTGGTTCCAGGTCCTGAGCGGATGTGACCTGAAGCCTTAAGCTGAGCTAACGACGCGGGGATAAGTTAGGCGGTTCCAAACCAACGTTCTGTCGGTATGGTTAGATTACGCACACTCACAAACGCGTTTCAGTCCTGCTGACGGCTTCAGTCGGTGACACGACAGCCGCCGCGCGGTTTCCCGCTCTCCCCGCACGCCCCGCGCAGAAAGTGGACGACTTGTGTCGGCAGGTCTCCTGGCTCACGGCTCTAGCGCTGACCCCAGCCTTCCCGACATGTCCTCTTCAACGAAGAGAACCCGTTCAGTGGCATCGTGGGGCGAGCATCGCCGCTTACAGTTGCGGGGGCAGCCTCGGCGTTAGAGCGTAAAGCCCTGCACCGTGTTCCCTTTTCACCCACAAGGCCGTGAGACCCTGCGGAAACCGTCACACACTTAAATCAACCGATTATCGAGCAAGAGTCAACTTACCCACAAGACGTAACCTGCTGTCTGCCATCCGCTGCGGTAAATTTATCGCAGACCCGCTGCACTAGCTCGACAATAACAACACCCGCCGGTAGCGTTCGCAAAAAAGTATCTCGGAGGAAAAGCCATGCGTTCAACATCACGTCAGATCTTCGCTTCGGCTGGAGCATTCGCGGCGGCCCTATGCTGCCTCGCGCCGGGGCTTGCAGCGCAGGCTTTTCCCGAGCGCACCGTGTCCATGATTGTGCCGTTTGCACCAGGCGGGGCCGCCGACAACACCGGGCGCATCCTGGCTGAAAGCATGACCAAGCACCTCGGCCAAAGCGTCATCATTGAGAATGCGGGCGGCGCTGGCGGCAGCATCGGAGTCGGCAAGGTCAAAAACGCCGCCGCGACAGGCTACACCATCGGCCTTGGCCACATGGGCACCAATGCCGCATCCGTCTCTACGGTCGCCAATCTGCCGTACGATCCGACCAAGGATTTCGAATATCTCGGACTCGTGGCAACCACGCCCAACCTTGTGTTCGTCGGCAATCACGTGCCGGTCAACACGCTAGCCGAATTCATCGCCTACGCCAAAAGCAAGGGCAACGACCTGAAAATGGGCCATAACGGCCTCGGATCAGCCTCGCATATCACCTGCGTGCTGTTTTTCCAGCTGATCGGCACGGAGCCGACCTATGTGCCCTACCGCGGCTTCGGCCAGGGCGTGCAGGACATCCTCGGCGGTCGCCTCGACGGCAGCTGCGATCTGGTCGCGTCGGTCGCGCCACATGCCAAAACCAACGCAGTCAAAGTACTGGCGGTTGCCACGGATGCACGGTCCCCGACCTTGCCCACCGTCCCCACAGCCAAGGAAGCGGGCCTGCCGGACTTCAAGGCTGAAACCTGGACCGGACTGTTTGCGCCGAAGGGCACGCCAGCCCCGGTTCTGGCCAAACTTCGCGAAGCCGTGGCCCAGTCGCTCGCCGACCCGACGACGGTTGCCAAGTTAGCCGCCATCGGGGCCGATCTGCCTGATCCGGCCAAGCAAGGTGGCGCCTATATGCTGTCGCTCGTCACCTCCGAAGTCGCGCGCTGGAACGACATCATGAAAAAAGCCGGTGTCCAGCCGCAGTGATGCGCTAACCCGCCAAAGCCGCCCTGGTTTTGCCAATCATCAGGGCGGCGCGGGCGGCTTCGCGGCCTTTTTCGACGAAGTGCGTTTTGAAGATGCCGATGTGATGCTCGGTCTCCTGGAAATGATGCGGCGTCAGCGAAACCGACAGCACCGGCACGCCAGTATCAAGGCCGACACGCATCAGCCCGTTGACGACGGCCGCAGCCACGAAATCGTGCCGGTAGATGCCGCCATCAACCACCAGCGCTGCGGCGGCAATTGCCGCATACCGTCCGGTCAGTGCGAGATCACGCGCCATCAGCGGCAGCTCAAACGCGCCGGGCACATCGAAAACATCGACCTGTTTGGTGGGGATCAGCTCGAGAAAACCAGCCTACGACTGATTGACGATCTCGGCGTGCCAGTTGGCCTTCACGAAGGCATAACGGGTGGGTGTCATGGCGGAACTCCTTTAGGTACAGACACGGCACCCAAGGCGATCACGCGCAATTCAACGCCTGCGGTAACAGATCGTCGAGTGCCCGTTCTCTCTCATCCGGACTATGACCGTCGGCTCAGGCATCGCACCTGATCTGCTGACCCTTCCAGTGGACGAACTCCACTCGAAGGCGCTCGCGGGCTCACGGCACACCTCCTTGTCAGAGGTTCGCCGCATACCGCCGGTGGGGACTTGCACCTTCAACGAAATCAACTCTCTCTCGGTTTTTCCCTCCCTCCCCCTTTGCACACCCCCCACAAGGGCAGGGCAATCGCATATGACGTTAAGTCTTGCTTGATCCTGCCGGTTTTCGCCTCCTCCCCCTTGAGGGGGGAGGACAACGATGGCTTCGCGAAGCGATGCCGTCGTGAGGTGGGGGTGACTTCGGCCCCACATCCAGCCGCACGAAGTCACCCCCACCTCGCACGGCAAGTTCGATTTTCGTGAAGTACGAAAATCGAGCCGTGCTGTCCTCCCCCCTCAAGGGGGAGGAGGAGAAAAACTAGACCCGCGGTCAACGCCAACGCTGGTTAGTCACCGTTCCAACTTTGATCCAGAGAACCACCATGGCC
>JAYSVA010000427.1:0-6191 GCA_043718785.1 Hyphomicrobiaceae bacterium | reverse complement strand
TCTCGCAATAGCCGAGGTTATTGGCGGCATTGATGCGGTCGATGAACACCACCCCGGGCTCCGCCTGATCGTAGGTGGCCCGCATGATCTGTTGCCATAACTCGCGAGCCTGCACAGTCCGATAGACTTGCCCACCGAACGCCAGATCCCACGGCAGATCCGCGCGCACGGCGGCAATGAACGCGTCCGTTACCAGAACGGACAGGTTGAAGTTCCGCAGTCGCTGGGCGGCGCCCTTGGCGGCGATGAACAGCTCAATATCCGGGTGATCGCAGCGCAGGGTGCCCATCATCGCACCACGCCGCGCGCCCGCCGACATGATGGTGCGGCACATGGCGTCCCACACGTCCATGAAACTGACCGGCCCGGACGCATCAGCACCTATGCTGTGCACTTTGGCACCGCGCGGCCGCAGGGTTGAGAAATCGACGCCTATGCCGCCGCCAGCCTGCATCGTCAAAGCGGCTTCGCGCACGCCGTCGAAGATGCCAGTGAGGTCGTCCGGCACCGTGCCCATGACGAAGCAGTTAAACAGCGTCACAGCCCGGCCTGTGCCAGCCCCGGCAATAATCCGCCCGCCCGGCAGGAAGCCGAAATCCGCCATGGCAGCTTCGAACTGGCCCGCCCAATATGCCCGCTGTTTCTTTCCGCCAGTCTCTACCGAACTCGCGGCGGCCGCCACACGCGCCCAGGTATCGCTGACCTCGCGATCAACCACCGCCCCATTCTGCTTCAAGCGGTACTTGGCATCCCAGATCCGGCGCGCAATCGGTGCGATCTCAAACGGATGCAAGTCCCCCGGATCCAGGTCGCCCGGACGCTGTGATTTCTGTCTCATTGATGCTTGGGACGCGTTACTGAACATGACCAGAAACTAATACAGATTGCAGAAGCAGTCAATCATTGTTCTTTTAAAGTTCTATTTTTGTGCCTAACCGTCATTTCGGCCAACGTCAGCTGCGGTACCGGTGGCGCGGGCTGCTTACGCGCCGCTTCCTCAATCAACCGGAGTGACGCCGTTTCAATGCGCGCTTCAACTTCGGCCTTGAACGCGGCGCGCGGCATACCCGGTGGCAACGCGTCCAGGATTTCGACAACGATAGTACCGGGATAGCGCATGAACTGGCGGCGCGGCCAATACAGACCTGAGTTCAACGCCAGCGGTACACAAGGAATTTTCAGGCCTTCGTATAACGCCACTAACCCGGGCTTGTAATCAGGGGCAGCACCCGGTGTGCTGCGCGTACCCTCGGGAAAAATGACAATTTCACGGTTCTCTTCAACGCGCGCCTTGGCGTCAACAATCATGGTCTTCAAGGCTACAGCCGCGCGATCCCGCTTGATCAAAATATGCTCGAACTTATGAGCAAACCAGCCGTAAACCGGGATCATGCCCAGTTCCGCCTTCATCACCAGCGCCGGGTCTTTAAACAGTGGCAGCAGCGCAAAAGTATCCCAGGCTGATTGGTGCTTAGCGGCCACTAAAAACGGTGGGGCGGGAAGCTTTTCTAAGCCCCGCACCTCAATCCCGGTGCCGCAAATGATGCGTAGCCACCACAGACTTGCCCGGGCATGAAGGCGCAATGCTGCCATCGCCCAACGGCGTGGCCCGAGCAGCAGCGGTGCCCCCACCACAACAAACAAGGTGGTGTTCAAATAAAAAATGACAGCGAAAACCAGGGAGCGCAGGATCAACACTGGTCATCTCGCATATCTTGGATCGTGTCTTGTATTATGGCCGGCCGGGGTTGGCTGCTTGCACCACGGTTTGCGCAACATGAGGGCGTAGTGATTGAACCAGAAGATAACGGGCCGCCGTTGGCAGGAACTTCAGATACTCGAATGCCAGTTCCTTGGTGACTTCTGGATGCAGCCACCAGGGGGACGCACGCAGCTTGTTCGGCACTACAGGATGGGGGATCAGCTGCGTTGACGGCAGCTTCAGCCGCAACTCGGCGAGGCTGCGCGGCATATGATTGCTCGCAGTCACGACGATCAGACTGTTGAAATGCCGCTCCGTCGCCCACGTCCGCGCCTCATCCGCGTTACCGATGGTATCGAGTGCATCATATCCAATGTCGACGCAACAGTCGAACGCGCGAGACTTGCGTGGTGATGCCGCAGCCACCAGTCGGCGTACGTCGTCCCGGCTGGTTTTGCGGTTCACGCCGGTAATCAGCAAACGGTCGGCACTACCGTTATCTAGCAGCCGCAGGGCCTCGTCGATCCGTTTCTCGCCACCCGTCAGGACGACGATGCCGTCGGCAAGGCGACCACCTAACCGACCACTCGTGTCGGCATGTTTCCCGGTCGGGCGCACTTTGGTGACAGTAATGGCAAACAGTATGAAGCCGAACATAAACAATGCCAGGAGCAGCCCAGCGCATGTGATCAGCATTGGTTTGCGATGTGCCATCTCTGCCGTCAGGACCTCCCGGTCTCGCCTATCAACTTACTGTCGCGTATGCAGAATTCGATACACACTAAACCGCGATGTCAGCATACACAATGCCGCAACGACAACGACCAATGCCGCAAGAAGCCCGTAACCTAGAAAATCGAGCGTGCCGGAGCCGAGCAAACGCCGCATTTCGGCAAGCGACATGGTGCCGCCACCCAATAATTCCATCAGCGTTGGCATCAGCGCGAATACCGCCATGGCCGAACCCGCCCCGACCAATCCGGCACGGACGCCAAGACGAAGGAAGTTGCGTTCGAACTCGCGGGCAATGAAGCGGTCGGTGGCGCCGACGAAATGCAGCACTTCAACGATTTCACGGTTGGACGCCATCGCCGCACGGGTGGCCGAAATGATAATCGCCGTTGTCGCCGCCGCGACCAGCAGCAGGATAGCCAACCCACCCAGCGCAAACGAGCGTGTCACAGTGCGGATTTGCGTTTGCCACTGACGATGATCATCCAGGAACACACCCTTAAATGTGCTCGCTAATTTCGCCCGTAGTGGCTCAAAATCCGGCGGTGCGCGGCGGTCCAATTCGAGCGCGATCAGGCGCGGCACAGCCAGCGTTTTCAGCGCCTCGGCATTGCCAATCCATGGTTCCAGCAGGCTGCCCGACTCACCCAGCGACAGCACCCGTGCCTTGACGATACCCGGCTGCTGATTGAGGAAAGCAGCCACCTCGTTCAGCACTTTTTCGCTGTCGGCCTTATCGCGGCCCTCGACCTGAACGGTCACTTCGCTGGCAATATCCTTCAGCCACGCCGAAGCGGACTGGTTCATCATATACACGGCACCCGCCGTCAGGCAGGCGAGAAAGCACATAATGGAGATCACCAGCGTCAACGACCGGCCCGTCACCGACCCAGCAGGCACAATCGGTGCGTTGCCTTGGTTCTTGTCGGTCTTGTCGGTACGGGCAGGCGCGTACATTTCGCGATTGCTGCTCGCCGGACGTTGGGTATCCGGCTCGAGATCGGCGTCGGGCGGCATCGGACCAGGGACTTGATTAGGCGGTTGGCTAACCTGCGACGCCGGGGCAGCGCGCGGAGCTGAGCTTGGCGGACCAGGTTGTAATGACACCGGCTGTGGCGGTGGCAGCATGGCACGGAGCGAGCCCGGTGCCGGGGGATCATGGCGGAGCGGATCGTTCGCAGTTCCACGCTGTTGCGGCTCTGACGGTCGCCCATAGGCATCCGGGCGCTGCCCCTGGCCAGCTTGGCCAGCCCATTGGTCCGGCTGGCGTGGATCGCGGGTGTAGCGCGGATCAACCTGGTATCCGTCATAGCCCGGATCGTAGGGCGGGGGTCCGCTCGGCTGAGTCGTGGGCGCGTTCCCAGCATAGGTCGCAACCGGATATTGCGAGCCGTAGGGGGCCGCCGCAGCAGCGCCTTGGCCCACCGCATTGTGGCCGCCAAGACCACGGCGCTCAGGCATTCTCTGGTCAGGTAGGCGTGGGTCGCGGCTCGGTGGCCCGGTCAACGGATCACCGTAATGGTCGTAGGTGCCATCGAACGCTTCCTGCTCGGCATAGGGGCTGGCAGTCTGCGGCAACCCATTTGGCCCCCGTGTCGGAGGCGCAGCTGGTCGGCCAGGTGGTCCTCCCGCAGGGGAACCGTTGTCAGACGATCTTGACATGACCTTCGTGCAGCTCCAGGCGCGGCGCTTTGAACTGCCGCATCAATTGATGATCATGCGTCGCGATAATGACAGACGTGCCGAGCCGGTTGAGTTCGATGAACAGCCGCAGCAAACGACGTGCCATCTGCGGGTCGACGTTACCGGTTGGCTCATCGGCCAGCAGCAGCTCCGGCTTGCCGATCACCGCCCGGGCGATGGCGGCGCGCTGCTTTTCCCCGCCCGACAACACCGACGGGAAACCGTGCATACGGTCGCCAAGGCCAACCCACTGCAGCAGATCGGTGACGTCTTCCTTGTAATCTTCGATGTTCTTGCCAGAAACACGCAGCGGCAACGCCACGTTCTCCCAGGTCGTGAGATGGTCGAGCAGCCGGTATTCCTGGAACACGAAGCCGATGCGGCGGCGGAACTGCGAGCGGCGCTGCGGATCAACGGTGCTGACATCTTGGCCGAACATCTCGATCTGGCCCTGGGTTGGGTGGATCGACATGAACAGCAGCCGCAGCAATGATGTCTTGCCCGCACCGGACGGGCCGGTGAGAAAGTGGAACGAGCCCGGTCGCAGGTGCACGTTCACGTCGCGCAGCACTTCGATGCCGCGGCCATAACGAAGCCCTAGGTTCTGCAATCGGATCACGGGGCAAGCCTTGCTGTCACGACAGATGTCAGTCTCGAATTCGCTTATGCGCTAGCCTGGGATGCGGATCAATCACGCTGAACGCTCCATCCACGTTCTCGTCACGGTCGCAGCCAAACTAGCTCACGCCATAGACTCGCTAAAAAATGTGGCGCTGTCGTGTGCGGGATCATGGCATTGCCGTGTTGCAGTTGCGCCGCATTCAATTGATACTGGGTCTTTCCAAGCCATCGACTGATTATAGGAAGCCCATGCCGCACTCTTCAAATTTCGCAAGTCCCGCTAACATCGGTGAAATCGAGGTGATTTTCCCGCCAGAGCAGATCGCCAGCCGGATCGAGGTGATGGCCGCCGAAATTGCCAAAGCTCAGCTTGATAATCTACTGGTTGTTGCTGTGCTGAAGGGCAGCTTCATGTTCCTGGCCGATCTGGTTCGGGCGTTGCATCGGGCCGGACTCGCTCCAGAAGTCGAGTTCATGATGTTGTCGAGTTACCGCAAGAGCACCAAGTCATCGGGAGTCGTCGAAATCCTGCGGGACATCGAAACGGCGGTTGAGGGGCGCAACGTGCTGTTGATCGATGACATTCTAGAGTCCGGCCGCACGTTGGCGTTTGCCAAGGACCTCCTGTCCGCGCGCGGTGCCAAAGTGATCAAAACCTGCGTGCTGCTCAACAAGCCGATCAAGCGCGCCGTGCAGGTCGAGGCGGACTTCAAAGCCTTTGACTGTCCGGAGCTATTTGTCGTTGGCTACGGCATGGACGTTGGCCACCGTTACCGTGAGCTGCCCTACGTCGGGCATGTTGTGCGGCGTTAAACGGCAGTATTTGCGGGCAGTCAAATCGCCGCTATAACCACTCGATATGCTTCAGGCAGGACTGGATCGCACGGAAAGCGGCGGGACATCATGGCGAAGATTCTTCTGGTCGATGACGACGCGAGCATGCGCTCGATGGTGGCGCGCGCGCTGACCAGCGACGGACATCACGTCACAGAAGCCAGCGACGGTGAAGCGGCCCTTGAGACACTATCGAAATCGTCAGACTTCCACATGCTGCTGACCGACGTGCAGATGCCTGGAATGGACGGCTTGACCCTTGCTGGGCGAGCCACAGCTAGCGCTCCTGCATTGCGGGTGATCGTGATTTCAGCCTTGGAACAGCAGGCCGTCAACGCCGGGAAACTCGGCCCAAAAGCCCGCTGGCTGGCCAAACCGTTCACCCTCGACCAGATCCGCGCCGAAGTTCGCTCCGCGCTGGCTTGATGCGATGGCTAGCGCCACCGGCACGCCGAATTCCCGGCCGCACAGAGTGCGCCGGATGAAAAAGCAAGGGGCGAGGCAGCGGATGCCGCTGGGTCTTCCCAAGTTGGTATTAGAAACAGCATCGGCTGCCTCTGCATCGAGCAAAGCTGCGGCGCACGTGCCAGAGTTTCTGGGGCTTTCCCCGGCCCACGCT
>JAYSVA010000426.1:0-44031 GCA_043718785.1 Hyphomicrobiaceae bacterium | reverse complement strand
GTGAAGCTTGCCGGGCCGTTGTAATTGGCGTTCGGCGTGAACACGGGGTTGCCGCCAACCAACGTGACCGTACCATTGACTGCACCCTGGACGGAGGTGATGGTGAGTGTATCGCCATCAATATCTGTGTCATTCGAGAGCAGCGTCGTAGCCGGGATCGTGATCGCAATATCTTCCGGCGTCGAGCCGATGTCGTTGACCGCGACCGGTGGGTCATTGACAGGTGTGACAGTGATGTTGACGGTTGCGGTCGCGGTGCCGCCGTTGCCGTCAGAGATGGTGTAGGTGAAGCTCGCCGGGCCGTTGTAGTTCGGCGTCGGCGTGAACACCGGATTGCCGCCGACCAGCGCAACAGTGCCGTTGACGGGTGCCTGCACCGATGTGATCGTCAATGCATCGCCGTCAAGATCGGTGTCGTTCAACAACAGCGTTGTAGCGGGGATTGTGATTGGCGTGTCTTCGAGTGTCGATGCAATGTCGTTCACGGCGACAGGCACGTCGTTGACGGGCGTGACATTGACCGTAACGGTTGCAGTCTCCGAAACTCCACCAGACGTCACGGTATAGGTGAACGTATCCGGGCCGTTAGTATTCGGATTTGGTGTGTAGGTGATCTGACCGTTGGCCAGGAAGGTGACTGTGCCACGCGCGCCTTGTGTGACCGCGGTCACAGCACGCCCGGCATTCTCGAAGCTATCGACCGTGGCTCCTGCAGTGCCGGTGATAGCATTGAATACGACGGCCGTGTCTTCAAGCGTCGTCAGCGTATCGTCGGTGATATCGGCAACGGCGGTGATGTTGATATCGACAGTCCGGACAAGCCCAGTTTGAACACCATTGGTTGCCAACACGCCGGAGTCCCGGCCGTCATCTCTGACGCTCACCGTAAGAACATCAGCCCCCGCCGTGCCTGAACCGGTGCTGTTGTAGTCAGCCGTATTCAGATACGAAAGGCCGTCCATAGCCGCGTTAACCTGGGCGACGGTGCCGGTAAACGTGATCGTACCCGTGCTGTTGCCGGTTAAGCCAGTCAGTCCGGTTGTTGCACCAAGCGTAAGTGTGCCGCGCGCAACTGACAAGGCCACCGTCTGCACACCGACGGTGCCTGCATCAATATCGCTGATCGTGATAGCGTTACCGTTGGCTGCAGAGAATACACGCGCTGTGTCCTCGAGCGTGGTCTGGGCTGCGGGCACCGTCGAAACCGGCGCGTCGTTGACGGGGGTAACTCTAATAGTTGACGTAGCAACATTTGAATTGGCGATGCCGTCGTTGACAACAACGGTGATGTTCCGATCAACTCCAACCAATGCGTCCGACGTGTTAGAGAAGCGGATTGCATTGATGAAGCTGGCGTAGTTAGCCCTGCTATCAACCCCGGTCAGGGTTACGGAAACGCTCGCCGGATTTGACGTGTCAATCACGGCAGTCACACCAGCTGGCAATACGCCAACGTTCAATACGTCGCCAACTTGGCGGTTCGTCAGCACGATGGTCGCGGACGCAATAGAGCTGGATGTATCAAGATCAGCAATTGCGGTGTCGGCATCGGCAATGCTGACACCTGCGCCATTTTCAACGTAAGTGGCTGTATAGCCGGAACCCGTGACGCCCGATGAATTGTTCGCGTCAAGATCCAGGGCTGGCACCTCGTTAACACCATTGACAGTGATGCTGAGAAACGCGCTGGCGGTCTGAAGCAGCGCATCCCGGATTGTATAAGGGATGCTGTCGATCAACGTTGCGCCAGTCGGCAATGCGATAACCGCCGGGTTGGTCGGATCAACGGTGTAAACATACGATCCGCTCGGCTGCATGGTGATGCTGCCATACAGTGTTGCGACGGTAACGCCACCGACAGGCACCGTCGTGCCGGCAATCTGGATCGTGGTGACCGCGTTCGGGTTCTGCCAGGTTAGATCCGTAATCCCGACTAGATGGCCGCCTGGGTTTGCAGCGGTCGCGCCAGGGCCGTCATTGTAAGCGATAACGACGTTATCGACAGCGCCACTGAAGACAATGACGATATTGCCGAGCGCATCAGTATTGCCGACGCCACCGTTGTTGCCGAAAAATGAGTTGCCTGCCCGCGTGTCATATCCTGAGAATTGCGCTGTGAAAGCGACAGGGACACCGCCACGTGTACCAGTGATGGTCACTTGGTCTTGCCAGCTCGGCGCGCCACTATCGACGTCAAGGAGACCAAATGAGAGGTTTATGACGGGTTGCGCAAATGCGAACCCGACTGTAGGGGCGGTATACACAAGCACTGTCGGATCAATCGTGAGCGCTGCATAACCAGTATGGCCACCCTGCGTTGCAGTGGTCTGCGCAACTGCCGTGTAAGAAATGCCCGAAGCGTTTGTCGTTGTCACCGCAACGCCAACGCCATCAACAGTTTGGTTGCCAACAATCGTTGCACCGTTCGCGTATAGGTTTTCCCATCGGAACTGCGATTGTGGCCGGTCAATACTATCGATGACGCCCGCGCCTGCGTCCAGCAGCACGTTGCCGGAACTTGTGGGCACAGTGCCCGGAGTGACCGAACCAAAGTTGTCAAATGCCAAAGGCGCATCCGTCACACCATTGATTGTCACCGTCAAATAGCCAAAATCGGGCAAAGCGGTTGTTGTATCCCGCGCCGTGTAAGAAATGATGTCGGTAATCGTTTGACCGGCAGCAAGTTCACGAACAGTGGCATTGTTGACGTTCACAGTATAGACGTATGTGCCGTCAGCATTCATCGTGATTGACCCGTACGACGTCGCGTACGCCACCCCGACTGACGTGGCACGGCCATGCACCTCAGTCACGGTCCTCGCGCCCGTTCCGGTGTCGTTGGTCAAAACGTTACCGTTGACGCCGACTGTCGCATTGGCCTGAACGGTGGCGACGTCATTGGCCGCGACGAGCGCCAGCAATGCACCGTAATCGGGCGCGGCAACCACAGCGTTCTCAATCGCGCCGGTCGACAATTCGAGAATCCAGTCGCCGCCGAGGCCAGCGGCACCTGTTGCGTCGGTCGATGCCGCAACGTCGCCACCGGTGAGGGCAGCAAGCGCTTCGATGAATTGCAACCCGTCGTTTCCGGCCGCAATATCGCAGCCATAGAGCAAGATATCGCCATTTTCGCTCAGAGCAGAGCCAATTTGCTGAAGTGCGGCGGTGTGCTCCGCGACATTCGTATTATCCAGAATGTCCGCACCCAATTGCAGGTGCGCCGCTGAGCCGTGCGAGAAAATCTGAATGCCAGCAACATTCGTGCGCCCTTCAAGGTAGGCAGCGATTTGCTCGAATCCGCCCACTTCGCTGTTTAGCATCACAATCGTTGCGCCGGCGGGCAGCGCCGAGGCGATATCCTGAAAATTCGCAACGCGAGGATCAACGAAAACGAACGTTTCGCCGCCTGTGACCGCAGACATCCCCGCCCCGGCTGCCGCCGCAATGTCCGACAGCGCCTGAACGACCGCCATATCCTGCGTCGGCGGGACCACTTGGCTAACCGGGTCGGCGATCACGGTATTATCAGTCGCAGAGGCTTCAGCAATGGTCGCCTGCATGGCCGCGTCAAACACCATACGTGGCTCAAGAGCACGGTAAACCAGCCGATGCCGCGAGGCAGCAACAGTTACGTCAGCGTCCTTAGCGGACTTCATAACTTTGCTAGAACCCACAATGCGCTGAAAGATCGACATTTTAATTGTCCGAATTTGGTCGTTGCTGCGGATGACGCGCCACTGTTCAACGTCCAGAAATGAGACAATTCGGTTAACAAGCAGTAGAGATTGTCCTGCACGATCAACACACTCCGAGCACAGGTGATATGCCAAGACACATGATATGTGTGCAGAAATACAACGAAACACCACAAACAAATGAAAATACGACACAATTCCGCAATCGTTCCCTTTTCAAATTTGTCCTCGCTTCGTGATATGACGCCATTAGACCTGTTAACGCCTCAATTGCTCACCTCCCAGATTTTCCGGACCCGACAGGAGCCGCCGCTTGGGCTGCACGTACAATACTATTCAAACATCAGTTATCCCCAAAACACAGTAATCATCCACACCGAATCACCTATTCGATTAAAGAATGCTGTCGGTTACAAAGCGCTTCGGCAAGTTTTTCCGCAAATTTTGACACTCCCAGCAAACACCTGTGCGCGTTCGAACCAGCCCTCCGGCTCTGGAACTCATGAAACGCTTGCACACCATCACAGGATTGTTTGCACTGCCGTTGATGGTGGGTGGCTGCGCGATGGCTCCGTCGCCGCTGTCCGACGAGCATCTCTCGCGATTGACAGAAGCCAATTTGAGTCACCTCACAGCCGATCAAACGCCTGTCCAGGGGCAAATCTCCTTCTATGAAGCGGTGGCCCGGGCGCTTAAGTACAATTTGGATGACCAAGTCGCCGTGATGCAGGCAGCACTGCGCGCTCAAGAATCTCGCCAGGTCGCTAGCACTATGCTGCCGGGAATTGTTGCTAACGCCGGTTACAGCGCACGCAACAATGATTTATCAACTGCAAGTCTTGACCTTCCGACCGGGATCGAAGTCCCCGCTTTTTCCACGTCGCAAGACAGAGCCTTCAATTCTGGCGACGCAACGTTTAGCTGGAACGTCCTAGATTTCGCACTTTCATATGTACGTGCGCAGCAGGCTGCCGACCAGCATCTAATCGCCCAGGAAGCCCGCCGCAAAGTAACGCAACGTATTATAGAAGACACCAGAACTGCTTATTGGCGCGCCGTGAGCTGCGACCGGATGGTCAAGAAATTCGAAACTCTCGAAACTCGCGTCAAACGCAGCGTCGCTAGTACACGAGCAGCGGCGAAAGTCGGCGCAGAAACACCACTGACCGCACTGACCTACGAGCGAGAACTCGTTCAAATACGACAAACCGCCGAACGCCTGAGCAACGAGCTACGCCTTGCCAAATCGCAGTTAGCCGCACTGATGAACGTGCCACCGGGTACGGAATTCGCGTTAGTCGATAGAGATTATAATCCTGATCCCCCCGTATTCAGCATGTCGCCACGCGAAATGGTTGCTGAGGCAATATTCAACCGCCCAGAGATTCGCGACATTGCCTACCAGCAACGCATTACCGAGCGTGAAGCCACTGCGGCTATTGTGGAATTACTGCCTGGCTTGCGTGTTTATGGCACTGCCGCATTCGATGACACGTCGTTGCTGCTGAATAACAATTGGCTCGATTGGGGTGTGTCGGCGGCTGGCAATCTTTTGAAGATCGTCCAGCTGCCCGCCAAGCGCACGGCTATTGAAGCACAGGCAGATGTGCTCAGCCAAAAAGCACTAGCGATTACTATGACGATTATGACGCAGGTCTACATCAGCGTCACCCGCTATAATCATCTCGCTGAACAAGTTGTAACAGCCAGGGACTATCTGAGCGTTCAAAAGCAACTTGTCCAACATCTTCGCGCCGAAAAGTCAGCCGAATTGATTGGTGAGCAGACCCTAATTCGTGAAGAGATGAACCTTCTTGTTGCAGAGGTTCAACACGACTTGGCTGTCGGCAGCCTTCAGACAGCGTCGTCGAACCTGATGACATCAATGGGCTACGACCTTCAAGGCAAATCCGTCGATCTCAAAATGGACGTGAAGGTGCTGGCACAGCATCTGAGTTCACATTGGTCGAACCGCAGCGCGGTTTCCGACCGCGGCCGCTACATGCTCGAATTAGAAAAAGCCCGCGAGGAGCAACGTCGCCGTCAGGCCGAAGAGGATCGCCGCCGCCGTGCCGAAGCACAGCGGATTGCCGAAGCTGCTGCGCGCCTGAAGGCCGAACAAGTCAACCTGCAAAAGGCCGAAGCGAAACGCGCTCATGACGAGGCGGCTCAACTTAGGAAAGCTGCGACCGACCGCATCAAACAAGAGGCGGCGCAAGCCCGGCAGGCCGCACTTGCGGCACGCGGCGGAACTCCAAGGAAGGCCGCACCGAAGCCTGCTGAAACATCAGCGTGGGATTGGCTCTGGCCCGGTGATACCGCTCCAACCGCCGGTAGTATGAAGGATAAGGGCAGTAAGAAAACTGGCCCTTACACCGGAACGAAGTAATTATACTTTATCATCAGCTAGCGTTGTGCGTCACGTCCTAACACTCAATGTGATCGCAGGTACCATGCCGTACAAAACGACCCAAACTGTCATCGTTGCCACGCTCTTGGCGACAAGTTTGTCGGCGTGCGCATTATCGCCTCAACCTCTTTCGTTCGGCCAGTTGGATATTATTACCAACAGCAACATGGCCAAAGTTACAGTGAACCAGGAACCCGTTCACGGCGCTATTTCGTTGCACGAAGCGATGGCGCGCGCGGTCAAATATAATCTCGATCACAAGGTTGAGATGATGCAGACCCAACTACGCACAACCGAGTTAAAGTTGGCGCATTATGCGATGTTGCCGGGCGCTGTTGTCAATTCGGGTTTCGCGCAACGCAATAATGACCACTCAGTCGGCGAACGTCGGCTGGACACCGGCCGCGAATCAGCGCCGCGCACGATTTCACGTGAGCGCCAATCGTCCACATCAGACATCACGTTCAGCTGGAACATTCTTGATTTCGGTTTATCGTATGTGCGCGCACGGCAGTCAGCCGACAAAGTTCTAATTGCCGCGGAAACGCGCCGTAAAGTCATGCAACGAATCATCGAAGATACCCGGACAGCCTATTGGCGCGCTGTCAGCTCAGACCGCATGGTCCACAAACTCAGATCACTTGAAGCACGTACTAAGACTGCACAGTCGAATGCAAAGAAATTGTCGCAATCGCCAGATGCTTCGCCGATTACCGCCCTGACGTACGAACGCGAATTAATCGAAATCCGGCGTACCGCCCAGCAGCTACAGCACGAATTGAGCGTGGCTAAAACCCAACTCGCAGCGCTGATGAACTTGGCACCTGGCACAGACTTCTCGCTTGCTGGCGAAGGCCTCGACGCTAAAGCGCCGGTCATCGAGATCGATGCGAAGGACATGACGGCTGCAGCGTTACTGAACCGTCCTGAACTTCGGGATATCGCCTACCAACAACGCATTAATCAGCATGAAGCGCATGCGGCACTACTAGAGCTATTGCCGGGCATCCAGCTGTATGCCGGGGCCAGCCATGACGCCAATAAGTATCTAGCTCATAACCAGTGGGTTAGCTGGGGTACAAAGGCATCTTGGAATGTGCTGCGCGTATTCCAATACCCAGCGAAACGCGATGTGGTCCACGGTCAGGATGCCCTGCTCAATGCCCGCGCGTTGGCGCTCACCATGGCCGTGATGACCCAGGTTTACGTGAGCCGTATTCGCTATCTCAACATGTCAGCAGAGCTGGTTACTGCGCGAGATTATCTCGATGTGCAGGATCGATTAGTGCGCCAGATGCGCCAAGAAGCATCCGCTGACCGCATCAGTGAACAAACTCTAATCCGCGAAGAGCTCAACACCCTTGTTGCTGAAGTCAAACGCGATATCGCATTTGCCAATATGCAGAATGCCTTCGCTAATGTGTTCGTTTCCGTTGGGCTCGACCCATTCGACAGCGAGAAACCAGTCGATGCAGGTGTTAAAGAACTCGCCCAGCAACTGAAAACACTGTCGTTTGAGCGAGGGGAATTCGGTGCAAATCGCAAGATCAGTCTGGCGCTGCGTTAATCCGGGCTGGCACGTCCTGACTCTCGCAACATTGTGGGTCGTTGCCGCGCCAGTGCAGAGCGAACCGCGTCCAACCACTGAAAACGCTACCGCCCGTTCCAGTGCGGCGCGCGGTATTATTCACGCTGTCGAACAGGCATCGATTTCGACTGAATTGGCGACACGCGTGTCCGCAGTTCATCTCAAAGAAGGTGAGGCCTTCAAAAAAGGCAGTACAATTCTTGAGTTTGATTGTCGCCGTCAGCGCGCAGCTTTGGCGGCCGCTGAAGCCCAACAGCTCGAAATGCAACTCACACTTGATAAATACCGCCTCTTGCAACGCGCGCAGTCAGTCGGCAAAAATGATCTCGAAGTCGCCGAAGCACGGCTCGCCAAAGCTATCGCCGAGAGTTCCGGATTGCGGAGTCCTTTAGATCAATGCACGGTTATCGCACCTTTTGATGGCCGCATTGTTGAACTTAATCTGCAGAAGTATGAAACAGCGCAGCCCGGCAAGCCTTTCCTCGCGATAGCCTCGACTGAAAGCCCCGAAATCGATTTGATCGTTCCCTCTTCATGGGCACGTTGGATGAAACCTGGGTTGCCGTTTCAATTCTTCGTTGATGAACTCAACGTTGCGTTTGACGCTGAAGTGACGCGCACGGGCGCGGCGGTTGACCCAATAAGTCAAACCATCAAACTTGCGGCAATCTTCAAGCGGCAAGCTCAGGGCGTGCTGCCCGGAATGAGCGGCACCGCCCACTTCGCCGACGAGAAACGGTGAGCCATGACCGCATCTCCGCCGCCGAAAGGCTCCCCTGGCAATGCGACCCGCACCGGACAGCCCGTGCGGCTCGATATCGCCCAAGTTGCAGCTGGGGCTCAGAAAACCAGCAGCGAGTCCAGTCCCGTTGTTGTTCTGTTACGCGTCGAAGGCGAAGCGCGCGCCGCCGCCTCGGTCGCGGAGCTGGCTCAGTTGATCGCCAATGAGACGCGCAAGTTGACACGGGCACAGCAGGTGTTCGTACTGCGACAAGCCGCTGTCGGCGACCTACAAATTGAAGCAGCCTCGGCGATGCTAGCTGTGGACCGCCAAGTCCCGCTCATGCAGTGGCTAGAACGTACTGTCGCTCGAGCCAACGCCGATGTCGGATTAAGCAGTGTACGCGAGTTCACGCTACCCAGTTACGGTGATGCTGGCGATCCACTGACGTCATCCTACCCATTTCGAGAAGCTCTATGGTTTCCACTCCTTGACAGAACGAGCGCATTGTTCGCAGGCGTACTGCTCGTCCGCTCGGAGCCTTGGACATCCGGCGAGACGGCGCTGGTTCAGAGATTATCCATAACATTCGCACACGCCTGGTATTGGATCGCGACCTCCAAGGCGGTCCGGCCGAGATTTCAGATCAGCCGCAAACGCGCCGCCGCTTCAGCTTTAGCGGTGACGATCGTATGTCTATTCCCCGTCTCAATGACGACGCTCGCGCCATTTGAAATTGGTGCACGCGAGCCAAGCGTCGTCACCGCACCCATCGACGGTGTGATTCAAGAAATTCCCATCGCACCGAACAGCACGGTTGCGCCTGGCGACGTTTTGATCCGTTTCGCCGACACGGTACTACGTAACCGGATGGAAGTCGCCGAACGTGAATTACAAGTTGCCGATGCGCGAATTAAAAAAAATATGCTGTTGGCGATGACCGACGTCCGTGGTCGCCATGACTTAGCGCTCGCTCGTTCCGAACTGACCGTAAAGCTCGCCGAGCGCGACTATGCCCGCGACCTATTGGGGCGCGCCCAAATTACTGCCACTCGGTCAGGCATCGCTATATTCGGCGACAAACGCGACCTTATGGGCAAACCGGTTTCGACCGGCGAACGCATTATGGAGATTGCCGATCCGGCGCAAGTCGAAGTTCGCATCGATGTCCCAGTCGCTGATTCGATTATTTTATCTGACAATAAGCGCGTAACACTTTTTCTTGACTCTGATCCTCTGCGCCCACGCGAAGCAACAATTGTCCATGCCGACTATCAAGCAAAACTACGGGAGGGGGGCAGCGTCGCCTTTCGCGTTGTTGCAACATTCGCCGATGGTACGGTGACGCCACCACGGCTCGGGATCCGCGGTACAGCCCAACTTTACGGTGATCGGGTGCCGACGATTTACTACATCTTGCGTCGTCCCGTTGCGTTCCTGCGCCAATGGGTCGGACTGTGACCAACCTACCACCAAAGAATTCTGCAGCACCAACGGGTCAGCTGCCGCAACTACGCGAAGATCTGTCGATAAGCGCTGGACCGCCGGACGCGGACGGCCAACCAACGTGGCGCGTCTACGACATGCTACGACATCGCTTTGTAGCCATTGATCACGCCACATGCACCATTCTGTCAATTTGGCGCGAGCATCCGACGGTTGCTCAACTTTGCGCCGCCGCGTCAATTCGATTGCAACAGCCATTCACACCAGCAGATATTGAAGAACTCGCGAGCTTTCTTGATCAACATAATCTGACGCAAACCAAAACCGATGACTGGCGTCAACACTTCGATCCAACCAAGCAGCGGAAACACAGCGCTGTGATGGCACTGGCGCACAATTATTTGTTCTTCAAGATCCCGTTGTTCTCCCCTGAACGTTTTCTGCAATCAACACGATGGGTCGCGGATTTTGGTGCGCACCGGGGCGTACAGTGGGCTATCGGGTTGCTCGGATTGATCGGGCTAATGTTGATATCGAGGCAGTGGGATGAGTTCCTGCGGGGTGCTCAAGGGCTCGCGACGACGGCGGGAATTGCCCAATTTGCCGTCACGTTGTTCTGCGTCAAAATCCTACATGAGCTTGGTCATGCCTACACCGCCGTGCGCTATGGTTGCCGCGTGCCGGTCATAGGTATCGCATTTATGATGATGGCGCCGATACTATATACCGACGTCACCGATGCTTGGCGGCTCACCGACCGCCGTCAGCGTTTCGCAATCGATATCGCTGGCGTCGGCGTCGAACTTGCCCTGGCGTGCCTAGCGACTTTCCTCTGGGTTTTTCTGCCAGACGGATTTATGCGCCAAACCGCTTTTATGATTGCGACGTCGAGTTGGATCATGAGTATTGGCGTCAACCTCAATCCATTTATGCGGTTTGACGGGTACTACATTTTCTCTGATTTGCTGGGAGTTGAAAATCTACAATCGCGCTCGTTTGATCTCGGCGTCTGGAAAATGCGACGTGTCTTACTAGGTATCAAAAGTCCACCGCCAGAAGTATTCCCACCCCTCCGCCAGCGTTTTCTAATCGGTTATGCATGGGCCGTGTGGCTATACCGGTTAATCCTGTTTACGGGAATCGCGCTAGCGGTCTACGCATATTTCTTCAAAGCGCTCGGCGTTATCCTGTTCGTGTTCGAGATCGGATATTTCGTTGCTAAACCAGTATTTGGTGAACTGACTCAATGGTGGGCCATGCGAAATTTGATCATAAAATCCAGCAGGGCGCGCGTCACCATGGCGAGCGCTCTCGGTTTGGCGCTACTGTTTGTGGTGCCATGGTCATCGACGGTAAAAATTCCGGCAATGCTTGAGGCCGCTGATGTTACCCACATCTACCCGCCACGGGCCGCGCAGGTGATTACCATCTACACAACAGCAGGTCAGAGCGTCCGAAAAGGCGATAAATTGGTGCAATTAGGCTCAACCGACCTTGAGAGCGAGCGGCGAATTGCGATAACCAAGCTTGAGGCTGTTCAGATGCGGCTGGCGCGCCGGTTCGCTGATAAGGAAGACCGGGATGACAGCCTCGTCCTGGAAAGCGCCGTCCAATCATTGCGAAAAAAACTCGACGGGTTGAATAAGGAGCAGCAGGAGCTCGACGTCCGTGCTCCAGCCGATGGGATCATCGCCGAGCTCAATCCGAACCTGCGGCCTCAACAATGGATTGCTGCGAAAGAGCGGATTGCGTTGCTCCGTGGTGCGGAACGGCTGGCCATCACGGGATATGTGGCCGAGGCGGACCTGTGGCGAATTGAAATCGGAGCGCCAGGGCAGTTTGTTCCGGATGTACCGCAGGCGTCCTCGGTGTCAGCGGTACTGCAGTCAATCGCCGTCAGTGGCACTGCGCACATCGAACCACCCGAGTTGACCAGTGCCCACAGCGGCCGCATCGAAGCGATGCCGGACAATCGCCAACGTCTTGTGCCGGTGAACGCTCAATACCTCGTCACGCTTGCGGTTGCGCCAACGGAACCCGTGCCGTCCGTTCGGTTGCGCGGCGTGGTTAATGTCCAGGGCGCAGCGGAAAGCTTTTTTGCTGCGACGTGGCGGCGCGTTCTCAAGGTCTTCGTTCGCGAAAGTGCAGCGTGAAGACCAAGCCCTACCGCAGCGGCAGTCGACGAAAAACGCCGACGCGCTCAGGATCGTGAAACTTATCAAACGGCCCATGCTCCAAGAAGAGCTTGTGACAATGCGCCAGTTTCTCGGCCGACAGCGTCACGCCGAGCCCTGGCCCTTCCGGAACTGCGACGAGATTATTGCGGGGGCGGAACGGGCCGTCCTCAATCACGTCGAGTGGCTGCATGCGGAACAACGATTGCGACGGCTCGCGGATGTGGGCATGCGCGGCGGCGAGATGCAGGTAAACGGCGCTAGCGATGCCGCTGTCACCCGAATAGCACCAGTAATCGAGACCCATTTGTTCACAAGCGCCGATAAACCGTAGGGTTCGGCCGATACCGCCGTGCACATTGACATCTGTACAAAATGCATCGGGGACGCCCAATGCTACGGCACGGCGGATGTCGGGCGTATGCACTGAGAACGGAATAGCCGTGTGCTGGCGCAGCTTCTGCATCTCCTCGAACGTACCGACCGGGTCTTCCCAGCAGCGAATGTCGAGAGGTTCGATCGCCGATGCAATCCGGCGCGCTTCGGTTAAGGAATAGGCCTTGTTAGAATCGATCCGCAAGACGGCGCCGGGCTTCAATTTTTGTCGCAGCAGCTCTAGTGTCCGGATCGATGGCGTTGGATCCGTCGTCGATAATTTTCCTTCAAACATCGTTGTGCCGTGGTCGGCCTCGAGTTGCAGGCAATAGTCGACCACCGCCTCAGGTGTCGCTTCCCCCTTCAGCTCGCCCTGAGATTCGCGAAACGCGAAGTAGTCCGTGAAAGGTATCAACTTGCGGTGCGCGCCACCGAACAGCTGGTACAGCGGCCGGCCCCAGGCCTTGCCGCGAAGGTCCCACAGCGCCATTTCAATCGCACCAAATGCGCGGATCGACGCTAAATCCACATCAATAGTGCCGACACCGCGCCACGACGGCAAGCACAACTCCTCCGCCCCCTGGATATCTACGGGATCGCGACCAATCAATCGCGGCGCGAAGCTGTTGAGAATCGTCGCAACGTTGGCCGGCGATGGCCCCTCACCTAGCCCAATCAACCCATCGGTAGTTTCGACTTCGACAATCGTTTTCGAGAACCCAGCCAACGATCCGTATGACCAAAGATATGGCAGCTCCAACGGAATATTGACCGGCGTTGCTCGGATGGCTTTGATCTTCATGGTTCAAGTCTCGCTCATTATGCGCGCCAGTAACGCATCGTCGATGGTCAGACCGTCGCGGGCGTTCCGGGTGCGGGCAGCCAACCGCCGATCACCCGGCAGGCGCGCCCCCTCCTCACTCATCGCTGACGCCAGCTCCGTCAGCCGTTCCCCAAAGCCACCCGAAAGCGCACCGGGATCGATGGCCAGAAAAAACTGTCCGACCTGCGGCGGCGGGCCCTCAGTGGCTGCATAGGGGTGAACGTTCATCGACAAATTTGCCCCCGTCAACACCACCGCGAGCAACTCGACCAGCAGCGCCATGTTGGCACCCTTGACGCCACCGAACGGTGCCATCGATCCAGCTAATGCTCGGCTTGCATCGGTGGTCGGCACCCCATCAGCATCGAACGCCCACGTATGGGGGATCGCCTCGCCCCTCGCTGCGGCAGCGGCCAACGTCACTTTGGTCACTTGCGTCGTCGCCTGATCAACCACAAGCGGCGCGGCCCCGTCACGCGGCACAGCGAAGGCCAGCGGATTGGTGCCAAACAATTTCCGTCGCCCACCCCATGCTGTCATGTTTGGTGGTGAGTTGGTGGCAGCCAACGCGACAAGGCCAAAATCGGCGATGTCCTCCACCGGGTGGCCCAACACGCCGATAGAATACGACCCGGAAATGCCGAGACATGCGATACCGTTCAGGCGGGCAGCGCTGACAAGCGCAGCGAGACCCGCATCAAATGCCGGATGGGCGAAGCCATTATGAGCATTGACAGTCACGGCTGACGGGCGCGGAACCTGTACCGTCGGACGCGCCAAACCCGATACACGACCAGACCGCAGGTGCGCCAAATACGTCGGCAGATATCCGAGGCCAACAGACCGAATATCATCCGCCTCGGCACGTCGGATCGAGCGCGCTACGGGCAGCGCCTGGTGCGGCTCTGCTCCTGCCTTAGTCAGCGCATCAAACGCCAGCTGCTGAATTTCATCCAGAGTGTACCGCCGCATCAGCTTGCCTCCGCCCGGCCGAGTGTGAACGGGAAATGGCAGCGCACAGCCCGCCCAGGCGCAACGGCCTGCAGCGCCGGCACTTCAACTCTGCAGCGCGGCATCACCACCGGGCAACGGCTGTGGAAGCGGCAGCCGCTGGGTATATTAACAGCACTCGGAATTTCCCCCGATAGCACAATGCGGTTACGCCGCCGCGTCGGATCAACTGAGGGGCTGGTCGATAGCAGCGCCGCCGAATACGGGTGCGCCGGTTGCTCGAACAAGCTGCTGGTCGGCCCGTCTTCGACGATCTGGCCAAGGTACATCACCGTTGTCCGGTGGGTGACGCGGCGGATAACATTAAGGTTGTGGCTGACCAGCAAATACGTCAGTTCAAACTCCCGCTGTAGATCGAGCAGCAGATTGAGCAGCTCACCTTGAACGGACACGTCAAGACCAGCCGTCGGTTCGTCAGCAATAATCACCTGCGGTTGCATCACCAGCGCCCGCGCCACGCCAATGCGGCGGGCCTGCCCGCCCGAGATCTGATGCGGGAACTTCTGCAGGATCTCAGGGGAAAGACCTAACCGCTGAACGATGTAGCGCAAACGCTCTCGCCCTTCGTTCAGTGGCAGACTATGAATGCGCAGCGGCTCCTCCAACGCTTGGCCGATCGTCATACGCGGCGACAGTGACGCCACTGCATCCTGCAGCAGCATCTGCATGCGGCGGCGAAAGGCCAGAGGTTGGGTCGCCAGATGCGCTGCAACGGGCTCGCCATCAAACAGCACAGTGCCATCCGTTGGCGCCGTCAATCCGATCAGCGTACGGCACAGCGTCGTTTTACCAGATCCGGACTCGCCGACCAGCCCGACGATCTCACCTTGGCTCAGGTTGAGCCTGACGTCATCCAGCGCCCGTACCCGACCATCATAGACCACCGACACGCCATCAAAAGTAATCAGAGGCTGCTCCGCCCGCGCCGCAACGCGTTCAGGCGGTTTGCCCGCCACAACACCACCTGCCGCCGCCAAGTTCAAATCTTCTAGCCGATGGCACGCCGCCGTTCGCCCCATACCAGCAGCGCGGGATCGCGGAACTTCGGTGCGGCAGCGCTCCACTGCGTGCGTGCACCGGGGCGCGAAGATGCAACCCGCCCCCTCGAAGCGCGGATCAGGCACGTCACCGGGCACTGAGATAAGACGACCATCTGGTGGATCGTCGTCAATCTCGCAGGCCAGCAACGCTGCTGTGTACGGATGCTTCGGGTTGACTAGAACATCCGCAACGCCACCCGCCTCGACGATGGTGCCGCCATACATCACACAAACATCATCACATAACTCAGCAACCAAACCCAAATGATGTGAGATAAAAACGATCGTGCCGGCAAAATCCCGCCGCAGATCCGCCAGCAGGCTCACGATCTGCGCTTCGACAGTCGCATCGAGTGCCGTGGTCGGTTCGTCCGCCAACAGTAGATCTGGCGCCACCAGCAGTGCCATCGCAATCATCACACGTTGACGCATGCCACCGGATAACTGATGCGGATAGGCTTGTAGGCGCATCTCCGCGTCGGCAATCCCGACCGTCGTCAGAACTGCCTCAGCCTTTGCCAGAGCCATCCGTCGGCTCGTCTCCGGCGCCTGGCGCTGGATCACATCGATGAGGTGAGTTGCAATCGTGAATAGCGGATTCAGCGCCGTCATCGGGTCTTGGAAAATCATGGCGATGCGGTCACCACGAAGGGCGTGCATCTGCCGGTCGCTCAGCTGCAACAAATCGGTGCCATCAAAGTCAATGACACCGGCCGTTACCGCCACATTGGCACTCAGCAGTCCAGTCAAAGCCGATGCGAGACTTGACTTACCAGAGCCGGATTCACCGACCACACCAAGAATGCGGCCGCGCCCGATATCAAGATCGACACCACGCAAAATATGCGCGGTTCCCTGTGCCGTCGTCGCATCGAGCGTCAGATTGCGGATGCTGACCAGTGGTCCGGTCTTGGCCCGTTCCATTCTCAGCGCTCCCGACCGATGCGCGGATCCACGGCATCACGGAGGTTTTCGCCGAACAACGTGAAACCGAGCGTCGCAATCGCCAGCGCCGCGCTGGAGACAACAACGGGCACCCAGCTGTCTGAAAGGGTTTGATAACCGTCTTGGATCAGCCCACCCCAACTCGCCAGCGGCGGACGGACCCCGAGGCCCAGGAACGACAATCCAGCTTCGATGGTGATCACGACGGGGATATCCATCGACGCCAGTACGATCAGTGGTCCAAGTATGTTCGGCAGAATGTGATGGAACACAATCCGGGTGTTCGACGCGCCGAGAATGCGCTCAGCCTCCAGGAACGGCGCGCTTCTCAACGTCAACACTTGGGCCCGCGCGACGCGACCAAAATGCGGGATCAACGTGATCGCAACGATCAGCACAACGATGCCCGTCGACGGGCCAAACACTGCAACAATGGCGAGCGCCAGCACGAGGCTCGGGAACGATGAAATCACGTCGAACAGGATCAGCACCAACCGCTCGGTACGGGCGGGTAGGTACGCGGCCAGAATGCCCAGCATCGTCCCGAGGGTCAGCGCTGCGGCAATTGCCGTGAGTGCCACAACCATGGCCACCGACGCACCATGCACGATGCGCGAGTACAAATCACGGCCGAGATGATCGGAACCGAACCAGTGCTGCAACGACGGTTTAGCGAACCGGTTCATCACGTCGAGCTGGTCAGGGTTATGCGTCGCAATCCAGGGGGCGAGAAGCGCCGCTAGGATCACCACCGTTACAATGGCACAGCCGATGGCTCCGGCAAAACTGCCGCAGACACGGCGCAGCACCGTAGCGATATCCCGGAGTATGCCCATCAGTGGCCGCCCTCACCATGACGATTGATCCGCGGATCAATCAACGAGTATGACAGATCCACGATCAGATTGACGATGACGAAAATCACCACCACAACAAGCACCGCACCTTGCACGACGGGGTAGTTGCGGCTGGCCACCGCGTCAAAGATCAACCGCCCCAAACCCGGGCGGGCAAACACAATTTCGACGAGCACCGCGCCCCCCAACAATCGCCCGATGCCCATGCCGAGGATGGCAATGGTCGGGATGCAGGCGTTTTTGAGTGCATATTTGTAGGTCACTAGACGCTCCGAAAGACCATAGGCGCGCGACGTGCGGATATAGTTTTCGGCCAGCACTTCCAGCATCGACGTGCGGACGAGCCGGGCGATGAAACCGATCCAACCCGCTGATAGTGCCAGCGTCGGCAAGATCAGCCGCTTGGCCTGATCCCCCCAGTCGCCGGTTTTGCCGGCGCCCAGAACCGGCAGCCAATCGAGCCAGATCGAGAAAATCAGCAGCAGAAATATCGCGATGACAAAGCTCGGCACCGCGATGAACGCTACCGAGATGAAGGCCAACACATGGTCCATGACAGAGCCGCGATGCGTCGCCGCGAACACGCCGAGGGGCACGCCAATCAGCACCGCCAGCCCGATGGCTAGAAACGTCAGCAGGAACGTGTACGGCAGTACAGCCCACACCATGCTGTTGACGCTGCGCCCGGACAGCACGTCGGTGCCAAGGTTGCCGGTCAGCAAGTTGCCGAAAAATCGCGCTAGCCGCACATGGATGGGCTGATCAAGTCCCATCTCCTGGATAAAGCGCTTGACCGATTCTGGCGACGCCTGAGGACCCAGCAGTGTGGTTGCTGGGTCACCCGGCACAATCGCCGATAGCGTGAACAGCAGCAACATAGCTCCGAACACGATGAACACCGTCGTGACCAGGCGGCTGAGCGCATAGTTCACGGTCTGGCTGCTCACAAAGGCGCTCCGTTCTTCTCCCGCTCCCTGTGCTCGGCTCTTGCGCGGGAAGAGGGGGGGCATCGCTTGCTGCAATCAGACCGGTTATGCCCCGAAGTTCTCATACTGCCAGTCGAGCCAGCCGGGCACGCCAGCTGGCTTCAACCAACTGCGGTGGGCGAGCATATTGACCTCGTTGGTCAGCCAGATGAAAGCGGCGCTCTGGTCCATCAGCTTTTGGGCTTCGATGGCGAGTGCTGCCCGCTTCGCCGGATCAAGTTCGGTCGCCGCATCGTTGTAGACTTTCTCGAATTCCGGCGACGTCCAGCGCTGCCAGTTCCAAGTGCCGATTTGGCCAGGAACAAACCACTGCATGATGAAGTTCGGATCATGCTTGCCATTGAAGCGCATAATGAACAGATCCAGGTTCTTGCCCGCATCGCCCTTACCCGCCGACCAGTAGGTGCCGCCCTCCTGCGCATCGACTTCGAGCGTCACGCCGATCTCTTTCAGTAGCGCCTGCGCCACCAGCGCCATGTTCTGATACACGGGCTGATTGAGCACTGTGATCTTGAGCTTTACATCCGTCTTTCCAGCTTCAGTGAGCAGCTTCTTCGCCTCAGCGACGTTGCGCTTGTAGACCGGCGCGTCCTTCCAGTGGCCCTGGATTTGCGGCGGCAGCAGTGTGTTGAGGCGTGGTGCCTTGCCGTTGTAACCAGCCAGCAGCATCTGATCGACATCGAGGCCGAGACGGATCGCCTGCCGTACCTTCAAGTCAGCAAGCGGCCCCTTTTCGACGTTCATGCCAATCCAGAGGTACGCGATGCTCGGCTGCTCCGACACCGTCAAACCTGCAACTGATTTCAGCGGTTCAGCGATGGCGGGCGGCAACACAGCGAAGTCTAGCTCGCCCGAGCGCAGCGCCAACTCCGTCGTTTTCGGGTCTGAAATGAACTTGACCGCTATTTCCTCAAACGCCGGTTTGGGGCCGGTATAGGCGGCATGACGCTTCAGCGTGCAGCCTTTTTGCTTTTCCAGCGCCGTCACCTGATACGCACCCGAACCGACCGGCTTAGTGTTATGGTCAAGTCCGCGCTCCTCAACCGCTTTCTTTGAGACGATAGAGCCGGACACATCGGCCAACGCAATGTTGAACAGGTTGGCACGGGGTTTTGACAGCGTGATTTTACCCGTGAGCTTGCCGGTCACTTCAACCTTTTCCAGATGGATCCAGTCGCCTTTGTACGGCGAGTCTTTGCGGCCACCTTGTGGTGCCAAACCAATGCGCTCAAACGAGAATTTCACATCCTCGGCGGTCATTTCGCCGTAACCGTCGGTGAACATCTGGCCCGGCTTCAACGTGAATTCAATGGTCGTAGGTGAGGTCTGCTTGACCTCCGACGCGGCATCGTTTTCCAGTTCCGCCGCGTTCGCCTTCTGCTTGACGAGACGTTGGAATACGGCGCGGATGACATTGCCATCCATCGGGCCGGTGCGGTAGCCGGGGTCGAGCACATCCAGGTCGCGGTCGACGCGGACATTGATGCTGGTTTTGGCAGCGCCCTGAGCGAACAGGCCTGCCTGCATATCGAGCACGGCAGCCAAGCTAGCAACGGTTGTACCAGCCAGCACCTGGCGACGGTTCATGCGTGTCATCGTGGCAGTCTCCCCTAAACGGATACGTGTTCTGCGTTTTGCCGGTATCAAAGACTAACGGCATCAGCCCGGCAAGATATTTTACGCAACCTGTTTTACGCAACCGGGGCGCGTCCGATCTCCTCGTGACGTTTGGCCACGTAGGCGTCGAGCGCCTCAGCTATTGCCGGATCAAGCGGCGGCGGCACGTATTGGTCGCGCATCTTCTTCCACAGCTCGCGTGCACGGTCGGTAGCGTTTTTGCTGCCCGCCTCGGTCCAGGTTTCAAAATTGGTCCAGTCCGACAGCAGCGGCCGGTAAAACGCATTCTCATAGCGCGCGATCGTGTGCGGTGAGCCGAAGAAATGCCCACCTGGCGGCACACCCTTGATCGCATCAATGCCGATGTCATCATCGGTGAACTCAATCGGCTTGAGGATTTCCGCCCACCCGCGCAGCAGCTCGGCATCGACGATAATTTTCTCCATCGAGGCCGACAGCCCGCCTTCCAACCACCCCGCCGCGTGATTGATCAAGTGGCTGTGGCTCATAATTGCCGCCCATAGCGAGAACGCCGTCTCATACGTCGACTGCGCATCGACCACGGGCGACGCATTCACGGCCGACGTCCGCACCGGAATCTTGAGGCGGCGGCCGAGCTGTGCTGTGGCCAAGGTTGCATTGACATACTCCGGCGTGCCGAATGCCGGCGACCCCGTGCGCATGTCAACGTTGGAGGTGAACCCACCCATCACGCATGGCGCACCGGGGCGCACCATTTGGCACAGCGCAATGATGCCCAGCGCCTCGGCCGTCTGCTGCACCAGCGCCCCCGCCAGCGTGACGGGGGCCATCGCCCCCATCAACGTGAATGGTGTAATCACCACACACTGCCCGGCACCGGCCATCGTCATGATATTGTCGAGGATTTCGGCATCGACGCGGCGCGGCGAGTTGACGTTGGTGACCGTCATCAGCGTCGGGCGGCGGCCCAAATCCTCAACGGAGCATTGGTGCTCAATCGCCGACATTGCGATGGCATCCGCCGCCTGCACACCACCGACGCCGCGCGCGGCCCACACGAGATCCGAGAGCTCGATATGCGAGCGGTACATTGCCAGATGCCGCACCGGCACCGGCAGATCAACCGGCTCCACCACCACGCCACCCTGCCAATGCAGAATGCCCAGTGTATGCGTGATCTTGAGGATATCGCGGAACGCAGCGTGATCGCCATACCGCCTCCCCCCATCCATATCCGTGATGTGCGGCGCGCCGTTGACCGGCCCGAAATTGACGACGGAACCGCCGACATGCAGATCGCGCGTGCTGTTACGGGCGTGCAGCACGAAGCTGGCAGGTACATGCGCCAGCATCGCCTCGACGATATCGCGGCCAATACGCACCACCTGGGTGACATCATCCACCAAGCAGCCGGCCTTGCGATAAATCTCCAGCGCCACCTCGTTGCGGATCTCGAGGCCATCCTCCGCCAGAATCCGGAACGCGGCGTTGAGGATGCGCTCGACCTGCTCGGACGTGAGGATCTCAATGGGCGCCCAGCGGTTGGTCAGCCGCTGGATCGGCGCGAGGCTCGGCCCGACCGAGCGCACCGGCTTGGTACGGTCGCGGCGTTTCGGGGCAGCCGGAATCGGTGGTATCTCAGGGGAGGAGGTTTCGGTCATGCGCGCAACCTAGCACCTTTGGGGTCATGCAGGGCGGAACCTGTGATCGTTGCCGTACAATGCTCGCCGAGGATATCGATAATGAAGGTTTCGCCGTCGTTCGCCAGCGCGGTCGGCACGTAGCACGCCGCTAAGCTCTTGCCGACGCAATGGCCGTACCCGCCTGACGTCACGTGGCCAACCGGAACGTTGTCCTTTAGCACCACTTCATAGCCGACCACATCGGCATGCGGGGCGTCAACCACCATCATCACGAACTTCTTTGCGGCGCCGTTTTCCTTCTCTTTTACCGCCGCCGCTTTGCCGACGAAATCGCCCTTGGTGAAGTCGATAAACGCATCCAGCCCGGTTTCGCCGGGAGTGTAATCCGGCCGGAAATCCTTGTTGAACGAGCCGTAGTTTTTCTCCAGCCGCAGCGACGAAATCGCCCGCCCGCCATAGTGCGCGAGATTGAATTCCGCGCCCGCGTCCAACAGCTCCTCGTACAGCTGCACTTGGTAGTCCGGCGTCACCCAGATTTCATAGCCCAGTTCACCCGTAAAGCCGCAACGCTGAATGACCGCCGGCGACATGCCGACCGCGGTCTCCGTCACGCCGAAAAACTTGAATTGATCGTTGCTGATATCGACCTCGACCAGTTTCTGCAGCAAGTTCCGGGCGTTCGGGCCGGACAGCGCAAAGCCTGCCAACGTTGAGCAAGCGCTGCGAATAAACACATCATCGGGCGGTTTCGAACCGGCAAACCAGCGCATATGGAACGCCTCGGCAAAGCCAGAACCAACAATCAGATACCGGTCCTCGGCGAGGCAGGCGATCGACAGATCGCCCATAATCCGGCCGCGCGCGTTCAACATCGGCGCAATGCCCATGCGACCGGGTTTCGGGATGCGGCACGCGAACACCCGGTCCAGCCATTTCCGCGCGCCACGCCCAACGATTTCGTACTTGCCGTAGTTCGTGGTTTCATACAGCCCGACGCTTTTGCGCACCGCTTGGCACTCGGCTTTCACGTAGGGGAACGCGTTCGAGCGGCGATAGGTCGGCGTCTCTTCCGGGGCAATGCCGGGCGGCGCAAACCAGAGCGCGTTCTCCAGCCCGAAATTGGCCCCAAACACCGCGCCCTTGGCTTTCAGCCGCCCATACACCGGCGACTGGCGAAACGGGCGTGCGGCGGGCATTTCTTCGTTCGGGTAGGCAAGACGGAACCGGCGACGATAGTTCTCCTCCACTTTGATGCGCGTGTATTTCGGCGTTGCAAAGCTACCGAACCGGGCGGCGTCCATCGCCAGCACGTCTTGGCCTGGATCGCTCTCAGTCATCCAGCGCGACAGCACCAGACCGATGCCACCGCCCTGGCTGAAGCCTGCCATCACAGCGCAGGCCAGCCAGTAGTTTGGCAACCCCTTCACCGGACCGACCAGCGGATTGCCGTCCGGCGCGAACGTGAACGGGCCGTTGACCACCTTCTTGATGCCAACCTTCGACAGCGCCGGGAAATGCTTGAACCCGCGCTCCAGCTCCGGCGTAATCCGGTCCAAATCGTTCGGCAGCAGCTGGCTGTGGAAGTCATCTGGCGTGACGCGCTCGGCCCACGGTCGCGAGGCCTGCTCGTAGGTGCCAAGCAATACGCCCTGGCCCTCCTGGCGCAGGTAGATCTCGCCCTCAAAATCCGAGGTGTTGATGATTTCCTTCGATAGCCCCTTCAGCTCCGGCACGGGGTTGGTGACGATGTAGTGGTGCTCCATCGCCAGCACCGGCAGATTTAAGCCAACCAGGCGGCCAACTTCCCGCGCCCACAGGCCGCCCGCGTTGACCACGTGCTCGGCCTGGATGGTGCCTTTGTCGGTCGTCACGGTCCAACCATCGCCGGTTGGCTTCTGATCGAGTGCCGTTACCTTGGTGAAGCGCTCAACCTCGGCTCCCAGTGCCTTAGCCGCCGTCACATAGGCCTGCGTCACCAACCACGGATCGACATAGCCGCCGTCCTCACGCCACAGCGCCCCCTTGAAGTACTTGTCGGCAATCAGCACGTTGCGCTTTTTCGCATCCGCCGCCGAGATCAGCTCGGTTTCCATTCTGAGATAGCGGGCGCGGCTGTGAATCAGCTTGAGAAAGTCCATCTGGCCATCAGTCGCCGCCAGATAAATGCCGCCGTTGTGGTGGATGCCGCACGACTGGCCGGTCACCGTCTCCAGTTCGCGGTACAGGTCGAACGTGTACTTCTGCAGCTTCGACACGTTCGCGTCGGAATTCAGCGTCGTGACCCCGCCCGCCGCATGCCACGTTGACCCCGACGTCAGCTCGTTCTTGTCGAGCAGCACCAGATCCTTCCACCCGGCTTTCGCCAGGTGATACAGCACCGAGCAGCCGACCACGCCACCACCGATAATGACAACACGCGCTTGGGTTTTCATGGGGCTAGCTCGGACTTGGTGTGAAGGTCGATGCCGCTAGCACCAGCGGCAAGTTCAATGCTTTCGCCGAAGGCGCGGGCGAGGGTGCTGGGAACAATCAGCCGGAAAGTCGGGCGGTCGTCAATCATCTGTAGAATCGTTGGGATCTGCGCCATGATCGTGCGGGCGACGTGAGCAATGCCAAATACGCTCTCATCAAGATCGATGCGGCAAAGTCGGGCCAGCACGCGGCGGGCGTCAGGGCCAGCCAGCTGCCAGACAACGTAACCGCTCGTCTGGTCGATCAATGCTGCACGGGCGGGTGTCACTGCCTCCCGAACGGCCGCAATCGTCAACGCGTCGGCCAGCAGCAGCGCCCGCTCCGGCCCGATCCAGAGCCCAGTGCCTGTAGGTTGGGTCAAGCTTTGGCGCGACCCAACAACTTCACGACCACCCGTGGAATGTTGGATCGCGCGAGAGGGCTTGACCCAACCTACGGCTGTGGCACGCCCAGGCCCAGGAAATCCGATACCGATTTTGCTTTCAAGCAACGCCGACAGCACCGCCAGCTGCCCGCGCCGGGCCGCGATTTCGAGCAGCCCCGATGGTTCAACGTGAAGGGTGTTAGGCTTTGACACGGGCATTCTCCGGGTCGAGGCGATGGGGGCTGCTGATCACAACTTCGACGACTTCATCGAATACGGGCGAGGCGGCAATCAGTCGCTCGCCGTAGCGGCTATGGCCACCGTTCAGTAGCGCTAAGCCGATCCAGCCCTCGCCTTCCGATGTCATGCAGGCGGCGGTCACGTAACCCTGGCTTGGCCCAGCCCCGCTAAGCCCCACCAGATGCCCGCCGCCACGCAGCCGCTTCGCCGTATCGACCGGCGTGATGCCGACCAGTTGTAGCCGTTTGGGATCGAGCAGACCATCACGCTGGCTCAGCGCTTTGCCAACGAAATCGCCCTTTTTCTTCAGCATCTTACCAAAGCCGAGGTCGGCCGCCGTGGTCTGGCCGTTGATTTCGCCACCGGTGACATGGCCTTTCTCGATCCGCATCAAGTTAAGCGCATCCAGCGCATACGGCACGATATCGAACGCGTTGCCTGCGGCCAGAATGGCAACCCATACCGCCTCAGCGTGCTGCGCGGGCACGGCCACCTCGTATGCCGCCTCACCTGAGAACGAGATGCGGAACAACCGACCAGCGACACCGGCGATGGTCGCCTCGCCCGCCGCCATGAAAGGGAACGCTTCGTTCGTCACCGCACGCCCCGTGACCAGTTTCTCCACCACCTTCCGCGCCTGCGGCCCGGCGATGGCAAACTGCGCCCACTGATCGGCGACGTTGGTCAAAGTCACGTCAAGCTCGGGCCAGACGGTCGCCAGATGCCACTCCATATGCTCCAGCACATCAGCGGCCTTCTGGGTTGTAGCGGTCACCAGAAAGTGCTGCTCACCGAGCCGCGCCGTGGTGCCGTCATCCAGCATCATGCCGTCCTCGCGCAGCATGATGCCGTAGCGGGCACGGCCTACTGGCAGGCTTGAGAACGTGTTCGCATAAATGCGGTCGAGGAATTGGCCCGCATCAGGCCCCTGCACGTCGATCTTGCCGAGCGACGACATATCGGTGACGCCAACCGAGCGGCGCACGGCGCGCGCCTCCGCCAGCACCGGCCCCCAGCTGGTATCACCCGTCGCCGAATACACCAGCGGCCGCATCCACAGGCCAATTTTGACGAACACGGCGTGGTTCCGCGTGTGCCAGTCGTGTAGCGGCAGCAGCCGTTGCGGCTTGAAATGATGGCCCACGTCCGGCCCGGCCAGCGCCCCCCACGACACTGGTTGGGTGAACGGTCGTGGCTTTGACAGACCCACCTCCGCCAGCGCCGCGCCACGCGCCGCCGCCAACACCGCCGAGCCAACGAGCCCACCGATCTTGCCCTGATCGGTGCCCATGCCATGCGTGGTGTACCGCTTCGCATGCTCAACATGCGAATAGCCCTCTTGATGCGCCAGCCGCATGTCGGCAGCCGTCACATCATGCTGCAGATCGACAAACGACTTCGCCCCGCTGCCAACCCGGACCTCCCAGAATGGCAGCATGGGGGTGTGCTGTGGCACCGGTTCCGTCGCCTCCCCCCGCCCTGCGGCCTCACCATCTGCCATAGCTTCAGCCAGACCATACACGCCGCGCGCGGCCCCTGCCGTTCGGACGGTTGCCGTTGCACCCGCCACGAACCCGGCAATGCGGTCATCCCAGGCCAGCTTGGCACCGGCCTGCGTTGCCAGCTGCACTTGCGGAGAATAGCCGCCGGAGACCAGCAGCGTATCGCAGGCGACGGGCACGCCACCCTGGTCGCCGCGACGGCGGGTGTGGACCTCGTACAGGCCGCGCGACCGGCTGTAGCCGACACTATAAACCTCCTCATCCAGCAGCACGCGGATGCCCGCCTTGATCGCTGCTGCTGCCACCCACGACTCCGGTCGCGGATCGATGATCGCCGCAATCTCAACGCCAGCCGCCCGCAGCTCGTGCGCCGTCTGATAGGCCTCATCGTTGTTGGCGAACAGCGCCACGCGCCGCCCGACCGCCACGCCCCAGCGGTTCAGGTACGCCCGCGCTGCCGACGCCAGCATCACCCCGGGCCGGTCGTTATCCGGAAACGCGATCAGCCGCTCCACCGCCCCGGTTGCCAAGATCGTCTGGCGGGCACGGATGATGTGCAGGGTTTCGCGGGCAGGTAATCCGGGCCTGTGCCGCTCAACGGCTGCAAACACGCCATCGTATGCGCCGATTACCGCCGTACGCGTGAGCAGTTGAGCGTTCGGAAAGCTGATAAAACCCGCAGCCGCTTTGGTGCTGTCAAAGCCGATGGCTGGCGCTGTCAGATAGCCGCCACCGGGCATGTTGTCCTGCTCGACCACCATCACGCGTTGTCCGCCGGCCAAAGCGATAGCCGCCGCAGCCCATCCAGCCGGGCCAGCGCCGACCACCAGCACATCGCAATGGTGGTGCTGATGGTCATAGCGGTCATCGACCGCCCCCTTCGCCAGCCGTCCAAGCCCGGCAGCGCGACGGATGACAGGCTCGTAAATCCGCTCCCAGAACTTCGCTGGCCACATAAACGACTTGTAGTAGAAGCCCGCCGATAGCGCTGGAGCCATCAACCCGTTCACCGCCATCAGATCGTAACGCAGCGATGGAAACCGGTTCTGGCTCGTGACCGTCAGCGTATCGAACAGCTCGACAGCGGTTGCGGGCAGATTAGGCGTGCGCCATGCCCCGGCTGCCATCTCGACCAGTGCGCACGGCTCTTCTAACCCGGCTGTGACGATGCCGCGCGGACGGTGATATTTGAAGCTTCGTCCCGTCAGCCGCACGCCGTTCGCTAGCAGTGCCGACGCCAGCGTGTCGCCCTGATATCCTGCATATGACTTACCGTCGAACTGGAACCGCATCGACTGGTCGCGGTTGATGTTTGTGCCGCCGTTCGGCAGCCGAAATCCACTCATGCCGCCCCCTCCGGCACCGCCAGCGTCTCGCCCGGCAGCCCCACGCCAGAGATCTCGTGCGTCAGGGTGTGCCGCACCACCTTCAGCACCGCGCGGCAGCCGTGGGCATGCTGCCACCACTCGGTCTGCCAACCTGCCGGATTGGCACGCTCGAACACGTACGACGCGAACGCATTGATACCTGCATCGACAGCCGGGCGCGTCAGCGTCGCATCGCCGCGATAGCGGAATTCAGCCTCGTCGCGCGGGCCGCAATGTGGGCATTTGATTTGCAGCATGATTTAATGCATCCACGGATAAGGGCCGACACCGCGCTCGTCGATGGTGTGGCCAGAGCGGAAGCGGTCGAGGCCGAAATGGCTGGCCAGCGGGTGGGGCTGGCCAGTCGCCACCAGATGCGCCGTCACCATGCCGCCCGCAGGAATCGCCTTGAAGCCGCCATAGCACCAGCCGCCATTGATCGTGAGGTTGCGCACCGGCGTCGTCGATATGATCGGGTTGCCGTCCATCGACATGTCCATCACCCCGCCCCACTGCCGCAGGACACGCAGCCGCGACAGCGCCGGCATCAGTGTCCGACCGGCAGCGTGCACCTCCTCGACCATCGGCATAGTGCCGCGTTGGCCGTAGCTGTTGTAGCCGTCCGTGGCGCCGCCATAAACCAGCCCACCCTTATCCGACTGGCTGACGTAGAAGTGCCCGGCACCGTAGGTCACGACGCAATCGAGGCAGGGCTTGATGCTCTCGGTGACGAAGGCCTGCAGCACGTGCGTCTCAATTGGCAGCCGGAACCCGGCCATCTCGGCCAGCCGCGACGAATGCCCAGCGACCGCGAATAGCACCTTCCTGGCCTTGATGACGCCGCGCGTGGTCTCCACCCCGGCGACGGCATCGCCGTCACGCTGCACGCCGGTCACTTCACAGTGTTGGATGATATCGACGCCCAGCGCACTCGCCGCCCGGGCATAGGCCCACACCACCGCATCGTGACGCACCGTACCCCCGCGCTGCTGGAAAAATCCGCCGAGCACCGGATAGCGGCCCTGTTCCGTCTCGATCAGCGGCACCTTGGCTTTCACCGCCGCCTTATCCAGCCAGGTGACATCGACGCCCTCCAGCCGCATGGCGTTGGCCCGGCGGGCGAACAGGTCGCGCTGGCCATCGGAATGCACCAGATTGAGGGTGCCCCGTTGGCTCACCATGGCGTTGAAGTTGAGCTCCTGCTCGAACCGCTCCCACAGCTTCAGCGAGGCGTCATAGAACCGAATGTTCTCGGCTGAGAAGTAATTCGAGCGGATGATCGTGGTGTTACGCCCGACATTGCCAAGGCCAATCACGCCCTTTTCGACCACCGCGACGTTGGTGATACCGTGCTGCTTGGCGAGGTTGTACGCCGTCGCGAGACCATGCCCACCGCCGCCGACAATGACCACGTCATAAGCAGCTTGCGGGCTCGCATCGCGCCACGCCGCCGACCAGCCGCGGTTGCCCCGCAGCGCTTCCATCAGCAGCCGCAGCCCCGAATAGCGCCCGGAACTTTGCCCAGTGTTTTGTGGTGTCGTCATGGTTTGATCGCTGTTCCTCGCCCCCGTCCCGCATCATGACGTGCTTTTCATGCCGCGCAATATGCGACAGACTACACGTTGAACGCACCAGGGTGTCGCCTCAAGGAGCCACAATGAACGAGTATGGCAAAGACTACGCCGGCATGCCGCCGCTGTACTTCACCTACATGAACCGGTTTGACGTCGAAGCACTGAACATCACCGATGATGAAATTCTTGCTGCCATCGAAGGTCAGCTCGCGACGCAAGGGCGCGGCGAAGCGGTAATCGAGCCGCGCATGCATTTGGAGCCAGGGGTGGCACGCGGCCATTTCAACGTGCTGCGCGGGTCACTCGGCGGCGAGGTTGATGCAGCCGGGGTGAAAGTTGTGTCCGATTTCTACGACAACTACTTGCACAAGTTACCCTCCGAACTGGCACTGCTGCTGCTGTTTGATCGCCGCATCGGCGTGCCGAAAGCGATCATCGACGCCTCCGCCATCACCGACATGCGGACCGGGGCGGTTACGGCCATTGGCGCCAAGTATCTGGCTCCAAAGAACGCGAAAATCCTTGGCCATATCGGCGCGCGCGGCACCGCCTACTGGAACGTGCGCTTGATGGACAAGCTGTTCAACTTTGACGAAATTCGCGTGCATTCCCGCCGCCCGGAAAGCCGCGATGCGTTTGGCGCGCGCCTCGAACATGATCTGGGCAAGAAGATTATCGTCACTGACGACTGGGAGAGTTGTGTTCGCGGCGCTGACATCGTGGTGGAAGCTTCGCGACTGGCGCAGCCGGAACCGCTGCTGAAAACCGCATGGATCAAAAAGGGCGCACTGGTGATGCCGTACGGTACGATGAGCGCCGTCGAGCTGTCGCTGGCCGACATCGCCGACAAGTTCCTGATGGACGACTTCGGCCAAGCCCGGGCCGGTCGGTTCGGCGCGCTCAAGCCCCTATTCGACGCCGGCAAGCTCGGCCCCGACCGCTTCTACGCCGAGATCGGCCAAGTGGTGGCTGGCCTGAAACCCGGCCGCGAGCGTGACGATGAAACCATCCTGTTCTGGCATCGCGGGCTTTCGCTTTCAGATATTGCCCTCGGCCATGCCATGCTTGCGAAGGGCGAGAAACTCGGCGTCGGCCAACGGCTGAGGTTCGCATGACCAGCCTGATCGCCAACGCACGGATGTATGCGGTGGCGCCCGAGGCTGAGGCCGCGTGGCAGACGCTGATCGCGCACATCAGCAGCGATGCGGGCGTGCCACTGGACTATTTGCCCTACCCCGCACCGCAGCCACTCGAGCACTTGTGGCGTCGCGATGACCTCGGCTGCGTGCAAATGTGTGGCTATCCCATTGCCCTCAAAATTGCCGACGTGACGCCGTTGGCAGCACCTATTCCAGCACTCGCTTGGGCTGCGGGACGCGCGGTTTATCGCTCGGATCTGATCGTCAGGGCAGATCGTCCTTACCGCGCTCTGGCCGACACGTTTGGCGGACGCGTCGGCTGGACGGTGGCGCATTCGCACTCAGGCTTCAACGCGTTGCGCCACCACCTGCTACCCTATCGCACTGCCGCCCGGCCCAACGTCTACGCAGGGGCGGTTGGCAATCTGATCACAGCCCGGAAGATCCTTGATTCCGTGCTTGATGGTAGCATCGATGTCGGGCCGCTTGATGGCTACTGGCATGCCCTGATTGCCAAGTACAAACCCGAGTTGACGGCCGGAGTCCGGGTACTCGACTCGACTGACCTAGCGCCGATGCCCGCTTTCGTTGCGGCGAAAACGTTAGCCCCCGCAGCCGTCGCTCGCCTCCGCGCCGCCTTCGCCAATGCCAGCACCAAACCGTGGTTCCCCGCGCTCGGCAGTGCCTTGCTGATCCAAGGCTTTGCTGCCGTCGATCATGCTGACTTCGCCGTCACCTTGAACTGGGACCGCGACGCCAAAGCCGCCGGTTACTCTGTGCCCGCATAGTGCTGCGTCGGTTTGGTCACCCGATCCTGCGGATGCACCGGCGTGTCGTACGCCCGCAGCAGATAGCGGCGCGCGACATCGCCATAACCCGCATAAACCAGACCACCGTTGAGCGCGATCATAGCACTACGATTAGCGCGATAGACCCCGGGTAGCCGATACCACGGGATGCTGGGCCAACGATGATGGACGACATGCAAATTGTTGTGAAGATAGAGCAATCCCAGCACCGGGCTTTGCTCGACAATGGCAGTGCGCTGGTGCACGGCATCCGTCGCCAGATGTTCAGCGAACGAGCGCACCAGCGTGATGGCTGTGCCACCGTAGACAAATCCCGCCACGTACAGCCACAGCGGCACGCCACAGATGCCGCTCACCCAACCAAGCACCAGCGCGCACCACACCACGTGCCATGCCCAGACCCCGCGAATGCCGCGCTCGTTTGCGATCAACCGTCGTGTGTCGTCGACCCAGAACCGCCAGATCGACCAAAGCGGCCCAATAATCACGCGCCCGGCTAATGTTGCCTGAAGCGCGACCAGCTGTTGACCCACAGAGCCCAGCTGTTGCCAGCCGTCCGCCGTCCAGTACCGGCTTTCGGGATCGTCGAGCGGATCGGTCAACCGTTCGTCGTTGTGGTGCGCTAAATGGGTTTGCCGGTAGCGCTCAAACGGCAGCCATAGGGCAAATGGCGGTGTCGCCAGCGCCGAATTGACCGCACGGCTTCGCGTTGGATGGCCGTGCATCGCCTCATGCTGCACCGACCCCCACCAAGCCGACAACCAGGTGGCTGCGGCCAGCCAGGCCCAAACCGGCAAAGCCGCATGGAACCAAGTCAGCGCCAGCCACGCGGCATAGATTGCCGCGATTAAAGCCAGCGTCGGCCACTCTAGCGCAGACCTGCGCTCGACTGACGTATCCGGATCCATCCAAGCCCCCGCTCGACTGTCCCAAAACCGATCATTTTCGGCAACAACCAATCTATCGAGGCGTCGCGAAAATGCAATCAAATCCACCGCTTTAGGCACGGGATTTGCATAAATTCGACCCGCGTCAAATGCCCATAAATTCGTTGGAGTTAGCAGTGTTCTGTGGTAGTCTAAAAGCGCAAGAATGTGACTGCTGAACGAGCTGTTGACGAAGGACACGACGATGACACTGACGATGACACTTTTGACATTTGGCGTGCTGTTTGCTGCCACACTGATGGTGTTGTCGTCGATCACAATTGATCACGCGCGCGCCCACGCCCGCACGGCGAAATTGGTGCCGTCGACGGCGTTGCAGTTGACGTCACAGCTGCGCGCAGCAGATGCCCGGTCGCGCGCTCTGCAGTATAGTGCCACCGATTTCGACGCGTCATCGGAGCGTCGGGCTGCGATCGCCCTGCATCGTGGTCAATTGGGACGGCGAAGCGCTATGCGTTGCTAGCCGAGGCAGGCTAACCAACGGCTTCGATTGCCAGTTGCCGTGGTTCTTTCAACGTCCAGGAGTCACTTCCGGACAGGCAGTTGCAGCCTTCCTGAGTTGCAGCCTTCCTGAGTTGCAGCCTTCCTAAAATGTCCAGACCGGGCACGCGCCGAGTAGGGACCGCCGATGCATCGCAGCCTACTGTTACCGCTGCTCGGTTGGGCGACAGGTGCCATATTTTTCTTCTACGCCTGGGTGTTGCGCGTTTCGCCCAGCGTCATGATCGATGAGCTGATGCGCGACTTTAGCGTCAGCAGCACATTGCTCGGCAATCTCTCCGCCTTCTATTTCTATGGCTATGCCGGGATGCAGATCCCCGTTGGGCTGATGCTGGACCGGTTCGGTCCGCGCCGTCTGATAACCTTGGCGGCTTTGGTCTGCGCGTTTGGCTGCGTGATGTGCGCCATCAGCACCTCATTCTGGGCTGTTGCCGCCGGCCGGTTCCTGATCGGGGCCTCGGCTGCATTCAGCCTCGTCGGCTCCATGGCGGTGGCCGGCCAGTGGTTCCCACCGCACCGGTTCGCCCTGCTCAGCGGACTAGCCACATTCATGGGCATGGCAGGCGGCGTCATCGGCCAAGCCCCGGTGCGGCTCGGCGTCGAAGCCTATGGGTGGCGTTCCGTCATGGTCGCGTTTGCGGGCGGCGGCGTGTTGATTGCCGCGATGGCATGGGCAACGGTGCGCGACCGTCAGCGCGGGTCAGGCAATACGGGCCGAGTACTCAAAGGCCTGGTGCAGGTCGCACGGCAACCTCAGACCTGGTTGATTTCCCTGGTCGGCTTGGGCGCAGGTGCCCCGCTGCTGGGATTTGCAGCGCTGTGGGGCGTGCCTTATCTGGGCGTCACGCACGGGCTCGATAAAACGACCGCTGCGGCGGTTACTTCGATGATGTTCGTTGGCTGGGGCTTGGCTGCGCCGGTCAACGGCTGGCTATCGGACCGGTTGCAAAGTCGGCAGAAGCCGCTGGTCGCGGGTTTAGTGGTCTCCGCCATTTGCATCACGTCCATCGTCTACATTCCCGGTCTCCCCGTCAGCGTGGTGGCAGCACTGTGTTTGCTCGGCGGCATCGGCGGATCGGTGCAGACCATCGGCTTTGCCGCCGCGCGCGAGCACAACCCCGTCCATCTCAGCGGCACCACCATCGGGTTCGTTAACTGCTTAATGACCGGCGCCGGCGCCGTGTTTCAGACGCTGATCGGCTGGCTGCTAGACCTTGCCTGGGCTGGTGAGATGGTTGCCGGTGCCCGCATTTACGATGCCAGCGCCTACCGCTTCGCCCTCACCGCGATTGTCATCGGGCCGATCCTGGGCTGTCTCGCCGCCCTGATGATCCGCGAAACTCATTGCAAGCAGGTGGGCTGAAACGCAAAACGCGGACGGCACATCATGCCCGCCGCGTTTCACGTTTCGCGATGATCAGCGGCCGGCGACAATCCCGTTTGTTTTGCAATCCTTTCCGGGGGTAGCGGTTGTGGTAGGGGGAGTGACCCGCACGCAGGCATCCGGCGTAACGCAGTAATGACCGCAGCACTTTCCGCCATCTATTCAGCCAAACTGCCCGTCTCGTCCTGGCTGTACCCGGCTGAGGCCGGATTGTTTTGCGCGGCGGGCGGGTTCTACATCGATCCGCACCGCCCGGTTGCCAAAGCCGTGATTACCCATGGCCACGCCGACCACGCCCGCAGCGGCCACGGCGCCGTGCTCGCAACGGACGAAACCATCGCCATCATGAAGGTGCGCTACGGCGACGCCTGCGCCGGTACGTTCCAGGCACTCGCCCTTGGTGAGCCGTTGGTTATTGACGACGTCCGCGTTTGGCTGGCACCTGCCGGACACATCCTCGGATCAGCCCAGATCGTGCTTGAATGGGGCGGCCAGCGGGCCGTTGTATCGGGCGATTATAAGCGCGCCGCCGATCCGACCTGCCGCCCGTTTGAGTTGGTGCCATGTGATGTGTTCGTCACCGAGGCGACGTTTGCGCTACCCGTCTTCCGGCATGAGCCAGCCGATGGCGAGGTACAAAAACTGTTCGCTTCGATGCGCGCTGAACCGGAGCGCACCCACATGGTTGGCGCTTATGGCTTGGGCAAATGTCAGCGAATGATCAAGCTGGTGCGAGACGCTGGATACGACCAGCCGATCTACCTACACGGGGCCATGGTTGCCCTGTGCGATCTTTATGTGCATCTGGGCGTGGAGCTTGGCGACCTGCGCCCGGCGGCTGGGCAGGATCCGAAATCAATGGCTGGCAGCATCGTCATGTGCCCGCCATCAGCACTCGGTGATCGGTGGTCGCGCCGGTTCGCTGACCCCGTGAGCGTCTTCGCCAGCGGCTGGATGCGGGTGCGCGGACGGGCCCGCCAGCGCGGCGTTGAGTTGCCGCTGATCGTTTCCGACCATGCCGACTGGCCGGAGCTGATCGACACCATTATCGCAACAGGCGCTGAGGAAATCTGGGTCACACACGGCCGCGAAGATGCGTTGGTGCACCATTTGGCGACGCTTGGCCGCAAAGCCCGCGCGCTTGCTCTGGTCGGGCGTGACGAGGAGGCGGAGTAATGCGCGCCTTCGCCCAGCTGCTGGATAGCCTCGTGTATACCCAAAGCCGCAACCGCAAGGTGGCACTGCTGGCGGCCTATTTCAGAAGTGCGCCCGATCCGGATCGCGGTTGGGCGCTGGCGGCGTTAACGGACGGCGTGCCGTTGCCGAACCTGCCGCTACGCCGGATGTTGACCGAACTGATCGCCACGTTCATCGATCCGGTGCTGTACAAGATGAGCCGCGACTACGTTGGTGACACGGCCGAGACGGTGGCACTGCTGTGGCCTGACCAGCCGGTGACGACACCGCCAACCCTTGACCTGGTCGTGCAAACGATGCGGCTGGGCACCACGCCACAACGCACTGCGAACCTCGGCCAACTGCTCAACCAGCTCGATGTCGCCGGGCGGTTCGCGTTGATCAAGCTGTTGGGCGGCGCGCCCCGGGTTGGCGTGTCGGCGCGGCTGGCAAAGACTGCGTTAGCCGACGCCTTTACCACGGACGTCGGCGACATCGAGGAACTGTGGCACGCGTTAACACCGCCCTACTTGGAGCTGTTCAGCTGGTTGGAGGGGACCAGCGCCAAACCAGACCCGGGGACAAAACCAATATTCAAACCGGTGATGTTGGCCCACCCGATCGAAGACGCGGACTGGCCGAAGCTGGTGGCAGCAGACTTTGCTGCCGAATGGAAATGGGATGGCATTCGCGTGCAGGTGTCGGCGCGCGGCGGCGAAGTGCGCCTGTTCTCGCGCCAAGGCGATGATATCTCGGCCGCCTTTCCGGACGTTCATACGGCCTTCTTGATGCGAGCCAACCCTGACATCGACTGCATCATCGATGGTGAACTGCTAGTGATGCGAGGTGGTGTGATTGCCCCGTTTAACGACTTGCAGCAGCGCCTCAACCGCAAAATTGTGACAGCGAAGATGCAGCGGGATTTCCCGGCCCACGTTCGACTCTACGACCTGTTGCACGATGGCCAAGACGACCTGCGGGCACTGCCGTTTACCGCTCGCCGCCAGCGCTTAGCAACATGGCACGCTCAGGCCCAACCGCCGCTGACAGATCTATCATCACTGGTAGCGTTTGACAGCTTCGACGAGCTTAACCAGATCTGGACCAACACCCGTGCGGAGGGCATCGAAGGCCTGATGCTGAAGCGCCGTGCCAGCCCGTATCAGCCGGGCCGCGTGCGCGGCGAGTGGTTCAAGTGGAAACGCGCGGCCCTGACGCTAGACTGTGTGCTGATGTATGCCCAGCGCGGCTCCGGCAAGCGATCATCATTCTATTCAGACTACACATTCGGGGTTTGGCGCACTTTGCCCGCAAAAACGGGATCGAGCGACGTGGGGCTCGGCCTGGACGGTGCCGACAGTACGCGCGATCTGGTGCCCGTCGGCAAGGCCTACTCTGGCTTTACTGACGATGAACTGCGCCGCCTGGATAAATGGGTGCGGGCGCATACCACCTCGACCTATGGCCCCGTCCGCGCCGTCGAACCGGGCCTCGTTCTCGAAGTTGCGTTTGACGCGGTGCAGGCCTCGACACGCCACAAATCGGGCGTCGCCATGCGGTTCCCGCGCATCCATCGGCTCCGCTGGGACAAGCCCGCTGCTGAAGCCGACACGCTAGAGACGATCACCGCTTTGATCGGCCACGGTTGAGGATCGCAACCTGTTGTCACCTTGGGTGACCAGCGCTGCCGACAATCCTGCCGCGCAATTCCTAGGGTTCCAATCAGAGCGGACTGTGGCACCATATTGCGAAGATCAAGTGAGGGGGCGGCGCGCGACGATGGATTTCCAGCTAACCGAAGAGCAAACCGCCTTTGCTGAAAGCGTCCGGCGGTTCGCGAAAGCCAACCTTGCCACCGACGCGTTGGCCCGTGCGCATGCCACCAGCTACCCCTGGGAAACCGCCAAGCAACTGAGTGGGCAAGGCCTGCTTGGCATCTTGTTTTCGGAATCCGATGGCGGCATGGGCGGCTCGCTGATGGACGCGGTCATCGCCATCCAGGAGATCGCCCTGGTCTGCCCAAAAAGTGCTGACATCGTCCAAGCTGGCAACTTCGGACCCATCCGCACCTTCGTTGAATACGCCACACCGGAGCAGAAACAGCGCTTCCTGCCGGACCTGCTAGGCGGCCGCAAACTGATCAGCCTCGGCATGACCGAGCCGGAAGCCGGATCCGCCGTCACCGACCTGCAAACGTCAGCCAAACCGGATGGCGACGACTTTCTAATCAACGGCACCAAGGTGTTCTCGACCCACAGTCCCGAGGCTGGCTTGTTCCTCATCTACGTCCGCTTCGGGCCGGGTGTCGGCGGCATTGGCTCGGTGCTGATTGAGCGCGACACGCCGGGTTTCACCATCGGCCGCCCGACCAACTTCATGAACGGCGAACAGTGGGCGCAACTGTACTTCGACAATTGCCGCATCCCCAAGGCCAACGTGCTTCTGGGGCCCGGCGGCTTCAAAAAGCAAATCTCTGGCTTCAATGTCGAGCGGCTCGGCAATTCGTCACGCTCACTGGCGGTCGGCCGCCACGCCTTCAACATCGCCCGCGATCATGCGATGACCCGCAACCAGTTCGGCCGTCCGCTGTGTGAGTTCCAAGGCCTGCAATGGAAATTCGCCGAGATGGCGATGAAGCTCGACGCAGCCCAGCTGCTGCTCTATCGCGCTGCCAATAGCCCCGATAAGCTGCCCTCGCCCTATGACACAGCGGTCGCCAAGCTCGCCTGTAACACCACCGGTTTCGAGGTCGCCAATGAGGCCCTGCAGATCATGGGTGGCGCCGGTTTCAGCCAGGACAGCTTGGTCGAATACTGTGTCCGCCGCACTCGTGGCTGGATGATCGCTGGCGGCTCCATCGAAATCCTAAAGAACCGCATCGCGGAGAGCGTCTTCGACCGCAAATTCGATCAGCGGGGATCATGAAATCAATGTGCCCGGACGTAGGTTGGGTCAAGCGTCCGCATGGAGCCTGCGACATGCGGGCTCGCGACCCAACAACTTTGACAGTCACCCGTGTAATGTTGGGTCGCGCAATTGGGCTTGACCCAACCTACAAATAAGTATCGCTTTTTGCCAAAGAGGACACAACATGCCCCGCAACAATATCACTGGTCGCTCAGCATTTCTGGCGCTGCTCAAGGACGAAGGGGTGACGCATCTGTTCGGCAATCCCGGCACCACCGAACTGCCGGTGATGCACGCCCTGAAGGAGCATCCGGACCTCACCTATGTGATGGCGATGCAAGAGAGCCTCGTGGTCGCGATGGCTGATGGTTACAGCCGCGCGTCGGGCCAGCTGACCGCGTGCAACGTCCACGTTGCACCGGGTCTCGGCAATGCCATGGGCTCGCTGTACAACGCCAAGTTTACGGGCACACCGATGATCCTGACAGCTGGCCAACAGGAGCAAGGCCACGGCCTAACCGAGCCGCTGCTGTATGACCCGCTGGTGCCGATTGCCCAGCCGCTGGTGAAGTGGGCCGTCGAAGTGACGCGTCTGGAGGATTTGCCGCGCATCATGCGCCGCGCTGCCAAAGTGGCAATGACGCCGCCAACCGGTCCAGTGTTCATCTCGCTGCCTGGCGATATTCTGAACGCGGAGGCGGGCATTGATCTCGGCACGTCGACCCGCGTTGACAGCTGCGTTCGCCCATCCGATTCAGCGCTCGAAGCGTTGGCTGACCGCATTCTCAAAGCTGAGCGCCCGCTGATCGTCGCCGGTGACGAGATCGTCAAGAGCAACGCCCTCAAGGAGGCAGCAGCGTTCGCCGAGCTGATCGGCGCGCCCGCCATGCAGCAGAGCATCGCCTACGGCTCGCACTTCCTGTCCGAGAGCCCGTGCTACGTCGGTTACCTGACCCGCGAGCAGCCAGATGTCCGCGCCGTGCTGTCGAAGTACGACCTGATGATCGTGCTCGGCGCCGACCCGATCCGCATGTCCGTCTACAGCGACGTCGATCCGATGCCGGAGACTTTGAAGATGGTCCAGATCGGCTTGGTCGATTGGGACCTGGCCAAGAACTACCACGCCGAGATGGCGCTGCGTGCTGACGTCCGCGAAACGCTGAAGGCGCTAATCCCGCTGCTCGAAAAGCGCGGTGGCAAGGCGATGAAGGAGCGCACGGTCGAGCGCCTGAAAGCACTCGCCAGCCAGAACTGGACGGCCAAACGCAAGACCCTCGTCAGCTCAATCGAAACCCGCTCCGGCACAAAACCGATCGACGTTGATCTGTTATCGCTGCGACTAGTGGACGCCTGCCCGAAGGACGTCATCATCGTCAACGAAGGGCTGACCACGTCGCGCCGGATCAGCGACCTGTTCGCCTACCGCGACCGCTATAACTTCCACGGCCTCGCCTCTGGTGGCATCGGCTGGAGCCTGCCCGCATCGGTCGGCATCTCGATGGCGCAACCCGGCCGCCCGGTTGTCACCTACGTCGGCGACGGTAGCGCCATGTACTCGATCCAGGCGCTGTGGACCGCCGCCCACCACAAGCTGCCAATCACCACCGTGCTGTGCAACAACGGCGGCTACCGCATCATCAAACAGCGCCTAAAAGCCTACCACAAGAACGACCACTTCGTCGGCATGGACTTCGCCAATCCGGGGATCGACTTCCTCGCCATCGCCAAAGGGTTCGGCATGAAAGCCATCCGCATCACCGACCCCGACGCCATTGCCCCCGCCATCAAAGAGTCCATCGCCAGCGGCGGCCCGACATTGCTGGACGTGGTGGTGGATGGGCGGGTTTGAGGCGGGCACAGGCAGAATAACGAGCAAAGACCATGGGCATCGAGAAGGCCATCAACTTTGAGGATCTGCGCAAGGCCGCCAAGCGCCGCCTGCCGCGGATTGCGTTTGATTTTATCGAGGGCGGCGTTGATGGCGAGCAGGCACTGACTCACATCGTCAAGGCCTACGAGCGCCACCACCTCGTTCCGCGTTATCTGGTGGATGCCTCGCAGCCGGTCCAGACCACCACGCTGTTCGGCCGCGAATACGCCAGCCCGTTCGGCATCGGCCCAACTGGCGGCATCGCGTTCTTCCGGCAAGGTGGCGACTTGATGCTGGCCCGCGCCGCTCGCGCTGCCAACATCCCGTTCGTCATCTCCGGTGCCAGCACTGCCACCCTGGAGGAGATCGCGGCGATAGCCCCGGATCACAGTTGGTACCAGCTCTATATCGCCCGTGATCGGGCCATCAGCGACGACATGGTCGCCCGCGCCGACGCCGCCAAACTCTCGACCCTGATGCTGACAGTAGACGTGCCCGGCAATGCCAGCCGTGAACGCAACAAGCGCAACGGCTTTGCCCGCGTCATCCAGCCGACGCTCAGCACCAAAATCGAAGCGTTGACTCATCCGGCATGGTTGCTCGAATACTACACCAGCCCACGCTCCGTCACCGCCAACTGGGCAAAGTACGCGCCGCCGGGCAGCACACCCGCGCAAGTGCTTGAATTCGTCACAACTCAGCATCCCGTGCCGTCGACTTGGGAGGACGTGGCCCGCATTCGCAAGCTGTGGCCGCGCAATTTCGTCATCAAGGGCATTATGCACCCGGACGACGCCCGCCGCGCCGTGCAGATGGGTGTAGACGGCATCGTCGTCTCCAACCACGGCGGCCGCCAACTCGACCGCGCGCCGTCCTCGCTGGAGGTGTTCCCCGGCATCAAGCAGGCCGTCGGCGAGATGAAAACCACGCGTGGCCAGAAGGTCAGCCTGATGCTCGACAGTGGCATTCGTTGCGGGTCCGACATTTTGACAGCACTCGCCCTCGGTGCCGACTTCTGCTGGGTCGGCCGCTGGACGCTGTACGGCGCAGTGGCCGGCGGAGACGCCGGCGCCAACCACGCCGTCAACATGATCCGCACCGACATGGACATCGTCATGCGCCAAATGGGCTGCCCGGATGTAGCTCAACTGGGGCCGGACTGGCTGATGGACGCGGAACCAAGGCAAGGGCGGAACTGGTAAGGTAAAAACTGACTATCGTCAGCAAGTGTATTGACGACAAGCTTGGGTGACCAGCTGTTGTTGACCTGCCAATTCGCAGAAGCCATTATCGCCATCAAACCGCGACTACACAACCATCGACGTCTCCTACGGTGCCAGTATGACCATTATGACCAGGATTTTTGCCCGAAGCATCATAGCTGTCCTTGCATTGCTGGGAATTGTTGCTTCCGCGCTCGCGGAAACTGGCAAATCACCAGAGGCGCCAAATCTTGGGGATGGCCGGTTTCGGCTGTTCTCAGGAATGGAATTCCTGGGTGCACCCGATTTAAGAGTTGATGGTTTTCGTGTGATCAAAGGTCTGGGCGAGGCAGTTTTTCATCGCTTATACGAGGACAGTGCCAACAATCGTGAATTCCGCGCCTTACCAGCAAACAAGCAGCATGCCTGGTTTTACGCGCGCCTGCCGGATGAGGCCCACTACAAGAACCTACTTCGCCAGATGTACGATAAAGGGGCGTCGGTTATCTTTCTTGACGTTGAAGCGACCCTGCCCATTCGCGCCCTTCCCAACGATGGACACAAGCGCTGCGTCACTCCAGCGGGTTGCGAGGAAGAGACCAAGCTTCGGCTGAACTATTTCCTGACACTCAACCGCTGGGCCAAAGAAGCGTTACCCAAAGCCAAAATCGGCTTCTATTTGCCCGTCATGTCATATGCAGGGTCGCAGCCCGGCGGCGGCAAGGTCTATGACTTTGACATGGCCAATATCACGGCAATGCTGCCGCTGTTACACGCGCAAGATATCCTGATGCCGACGCTCTATCTGGCTTATGGACCGAACGACAGTTCACCGCATACTCTGGCTGGATCGCGTCATTTCGCCAACATGACGGCTAGGGTGCTAAAAGACGTGGCACCAGGTATCCCCGTACTCCCATTCATCATGCATGAATATTCGTTTGAGCACTCGAAAATGCATCCTGGCGAGCACATTCCTTTCTGGGGCGAGCTGCTGACATCCTACAAAGCTGCCGACTTCAACGGCGTCATTGTATGGGGCTATGATTATCCCAAAAATCGTGCGGTAACCTATGATCCGGAGGCACCGTGGTGGGTCGAGACCGTCGCCTTTGCCCGCAAGTACGGCACGCTTGACTGACGAGAACGTGTCTCCACGGCTGGAACCTTGAACCGGAGTAATCGCTGCGTCCTCGAAAAAGGTAAGCCGGCTTTAACGAAGTAACCCGCCCGTTTCCTCGATTTGCTCAATCCGCACGCGCCACGTCCCGTCCGCAACAAGTCCTTAACCTGGATCATCTACAACGGGCCTCGGCGTACACATCGCACAGTTAAGCGGCGGAGGCATTTATGCGGCACGAAGTCATTTCATCATCAGCACTGCGTGTCGCTGAAGCTGACGCACCGTTGGCCCTCGCCATCATCATTCCGACGTTCAATGAATCGGCGAACGTCCGGCCACTGCTCGACAAATTGAGCCGCGCGCTGGTCGGCATCAATTGGGAAGCAGTGTTTGTTGACGACAACTCGCCGGACGGCACCGCTGATCTCGTCCGCCAGATCGGCTTGACCAATCGCAACGTCCGCGTCGTTCACCGCATTGGTCGCCGTGGCCTATCATCGGCCGTTGTCGAAGGTATGCTGGCGACGTCAGCACCGGTGTTGGCCGTGATCGACGGCGACATGCAGCACGACGAAACGATTCTGCCGCAGCTGTTCGCCAAGATCAGTTCTGGTGAAGCCGATGTTGCCATTGGCACGCGCTATTCGGCTGGCGGCAGCGTCGGCGAATGGGACCAATCACGTCATCGCATCAGCCAGTTCGCTACCAAGCTCGGCCAGTGGGTTCTAAAAACTTCAATCAGCGACCCGATGAGCGGCTTCTTCGTGCTGGCGCGCCCGACCTTGATGGCCGCGATGCCGAAACTATCCGGCGTCGGCTTCAAGATCTTGCTCGACATCGTTTCGTCATCGCCAAAGCCACTGCGCGTCGCTGAGGTGCCGTACAAGTTTCGCGTCCGCGAAGCCGGCGAGAGCAAAATTGGCGCGCTTGTTGCCATGGAATATGGCTCGTTGCTGCTCGACAAAACCATTGGTCAGTACATACCTGTTCGCCTTCTGAACTTCCTGATCGTCGGCGGCATGGGCGTTGGCGTTCACATGGCGACGCTCGGGACCTCGATGGCACTCGGCCTGACGTTCTTGTCAGCGGACATCATCGCCGTGATGGTCGCCATGACCTTCAACTTCTTCCTCAACAACGTCTTCACCTATCGCGACCGCCAGCTGAAAGGCTGGAGAATGGTCACCGGCCTCCTCAGCTTCTACGCCATCTGCTCAGTCGGCGCGGTCGCTAACGTTGGCATCGGCACCTGGGTCAATGCGCACGACGGCCGCTGGTTCTTGGCCGGCATGGCAGGCGTGTTGATCGGTGCAGTCTGGAACTTTGCCGCGTCGTCATTCGTGACTTGGAAGAAATAAAACAATTCAACGTCTGTTGGCAGCGTGTGTGCGTCATTGGAGCAAACTGAGCAGGAGCTCACGTGACGCTAAACACCCGCTTCGACAACTTCTCAGTTCACAGCAGCATTATTGCCCTGGTGGCATTGGCCGTGGCGCTGCTGGCCAGCCTACTCTCGCCGACCTATGTCGCACCTGATCGGTCAACACCGCCGCAGATTGTGACAGCGGACGGGCAGACAAAGAATATGTCCGACACCCAGCTGTACAAGAATATTATTGCCCGTGTCAGCGACGGCCGCAGCTATTACGAGGTGGTGGCGGAGGAACATCGCCTTCATAATTTCCCGTTAAAGCCGTTCATCACGGTGCGCCCGCCAACGCTGGCATGGATCAACGCTGGCCTCGGCCCAACGCTGACGCTCGGCCTATTTGGCCTACTGATCATCGCGGCCGTGGTGAGCTGGCTACCGCTGATGGGGCAGATGACCCGCATTGGCTTTGAGGGGTATCTTGCTTTCACCATCATCATCTTGTCAGTGATGCTGCTCATTTCACCGCCATTTCGCTTCTTTCACGAAAGCTGGGCGGCACCACTGATTGTCGTCTCGCTTGGGCTTTGGGTCCAAGGCCGTATCGGCTTAAGTGTTTTGACCGGACTAGCGGCCGTGCTGCTGCGCGAACTAGCGCTGCCATACCTTGTGATGATGACCGTTCTGGCCGCCTATGATCGCCGCTGGTCTGAGACCCGTGCGTGGAGCGTCGGCATCGGCATCGCCTGTCTTGCGTTCTGGTTTCACTCCA
>JAYSVA010000425.1:0-2843 GCA_043718785.1 Hyphomicrobiaceae bacterium | reverse complement strand
GTGGGCGCCCGTCGTTAGGCGCTGCGATACAGCTTGGTCATCGAGAATTCACGATGGCCGAGGGCTTCGGCAGCTGTGAGGCGGCCGTTGCTGGTGCGGATGATCATGTCGATCAGCGCATCGCCAGCGGTGTCAATGGTCTGATCACGGCGCAGAATACCGGTGACGTCGCAATCGATATGCTCCGGCATGGTCCGCAGCGTTTTCGGGTTACCGGAGATCTTGATCACCGGCACGATTGGGTTGCCGATAACGTTGCCTTGGCCGGTCGGGAAGGTGTGCACCACCCAGCCGCCCGCCGCCATCAAAGTGACGCACTCAGCTGCCGCCGATGACGTGTCCATGTAGTAGAGGCCCGCGCCTTTGCTCGGGGCAACGGCCGGATCGAGCGCATCGATGTAACGGCACTCGCGGCCGATTTTCTCGAGATTGCCCAGGGCCTTCTCTTCGATGGTGGTGAGGCCGCCAACGATGTTGCCCTTGGTGGGCTGGCTGTCCGAGAGGTCGTTGGTCTTGTGCGCCTCGATGACATCCTGCTGGTAGGCATTCCACATCTTGTACCACTTTTCGCCGATGGCGGGGGTGGCGGCGCGGGCTTTGCAGATGTGCTCAGCGCCGGTGATTTCGGATGTTTCTCCGAACACGCCATAGATGCCTTTCGGGATCAGCTTGTCGTACATGTTGCCGACGGTCGGGCAGGAGGACAGGCCGGTGGTGGTGTCGCTCTCGCCGCACTTGGTCGAGACCCAGAGGTCAGCGATGCCGCACTCCTCGCGCTGCCGTTCGGACGCCCACTGTACAAATTCCTTCGCCTTATACGAGGCCTTGGCGATGGTGGCGATATCGCCGTGCCCCTCGATGCCGAAGCCGATCACGGGCTTGCCGGTTTTGGCGATGCCATCGACCACAGTTTTGGTCCACTGGTCTTCGATGCCGATCACCACGACGGCGGCAACGTTGGGGTTACTACCCGTGCCAATCAGTGTGCGGAAATGCAAATCAAGGTCAGCGCCGAACTGTAGGCGACCGTAGGCATGCGGAATCGCCATCGTGCCTTTGATGTTGTTCGCGACCGCCTCGCAGGCGCTGTTCGACAGATCGTCGAGCGGCAGAATGATCACGTGATTGCGCACGCCGACGCGCCCGTTCTCACGGCGCCAGCCATGGAACGACAGGTTGGATTGGGACTTGCTGGATTTAGTGCTGGCTTTGGCCATGGGAGGGTTCCTTGATATCGGATGAAGTGGAATGGGTGCTCGTAGGTTGGGTCAAGCCCCCTTGCGCGACCCAACAGTCCACGGGTGGTAGCAAGCTGTTGGGTCGCGCGAAAAGCTTGACCCAACCTACGAGTCGGAGTGCCAATCACCAGCGCTTGGTTTTCATGTTGTGGACGTGGACGTGCTCGCCCTTTTTGACGTCTTTGACGATCTTGCCGATGTCTTCGCCATACTTGATGACAGTGGCGCCAGCTTTCAGGTCGACCAATGCAATTTTGTGACCGATGGGAATGTCGTTCTTGGCGTGCAACGCCACGTCTTTCTCGGTCTCGGTGATGGTGCCATCCATCTCGGTGCCGGCCTTCAGCCCCTCGATGACGATCACGCCGACGTTGTCCTTTGGACTGTGCACCAGATAGTGCGGGTGGTTGGACTTAGCTGCTGCCGCCGTTTTGCTCACTGGAACTTCCTTTATGGTCAGACAAGGGATATAGTCTTATATAAGACTAGAGGTGCAACGGCAGTCAACATGCCAAAACACATAGCTGCAAACCCATCACGGCCCCTCTACGCGCAGGTGCGCGACTCGCTGTTTGAGCGCATCAAATCCGGCAGCCTGAGGCCCGGCGAAGAACTCGGCAGCGAGTTCGAGCTGGCGGCGGAGCTGGGCGTCAGCCAGGGCACGGTGCGCAAGGCGCTGGAAGTGCTGCGGGCCGAGCAATTGCTGGTCCGCCAGCAGGGGCGCGGCACGTTTGTCGCCGAGCAGACGCCTGCCAGCGTACTGTTCCGATACTTCAACATCTTCGATGACAAAGGTCAGCAAGTCTTACCGGACAGTAAAAACGTCCGCGTGTCGGCTGGCTTTGCGCCCATCGAGGCGCAGCGGCGTTTACGTGTCGAGCCGGGTACTGACATCATTCAAATCACGCGTATCCGCACCTGGAAACGCTGGATAAACAAGGTGACGCCGTTCATTAGCGAGACCATCACCCTGCCACGTGCGCTGTTTCCGGGGCTGGAACACCTCTCGCCGATGCCGAATACCCTCTACGATCTTTTTCAGAGCCGCTACAGTATTACTGTCACCCACATCGACGAACAGATCACACCTGTTACAGCACCACCTCGTGTTGCGGATAAGCTCGCCTTGAATACTGGCACACCGTTGCTTCTAATTGATCGTACGACATATTCTCTTGGCGGTACGGTCGTCGAATGGCGCGTCAGTTATTGCCACATGGATGGCTGTCATTACCGCCTGCAAAGCCGTTGAGCGCGCCGACTGATCATTTGCGCCGCCTCGAAACCATGTATTCGCCGCGAATCACTTTGCACGTTTTCTTCGTTCAACTGACTTTTTTGCCCGCGCAACGCCCGTAAACACGCGGCTTAACCGAACATTTACTACGACTTGAGACCTTCACCAACGAAGGTCCTCATCTCGTTGCTGCGTCTAGGACACCAGCGATCACAGCACGTTAGCAAGATTGGCTGAACTGGGAAGAAACACCTGGAACGCCGACCTCGCTAACCTGCTCTGACCGCCGATCAGAAATTCTGGACGCCACGGGGAATGAGATGTCCGATACCGGATCCGACGACCACAACACGCTGCAAGCCAGCAAG